>JACQDO010000196.1 GCA_016201085.1 Hyphomicrobiales bacterium
CTGGGTGAAAGCCGGCTGACCATTGAATTATCGCTCGATCCGGCCGACGGCGCCGGCCTGAGCTGGCTCTATCGCAATTCCGAGGTGCTGGCGCGCGAAATGGGCGAGGATGGCCGGCTGGCGGTGACGGTACGCGCCGATGCCGACAAGGCGGCGCAGGTGAGGGCGAAGTTCGGTTGACTCGTTACTGTCGTCCCCGCGAAGGCGGGGACCCATACGCCGCAGCCTATCGATAGTCGTGGGGTTATGGGTCCCGGCCCTCGCCGCGCTCGGCCGGGACGACAGGAGAGGATTTCTCCGCGGCCTTCGCCTCATCCCACAGCGCATCCATCTCAGCCAGGCTGGCATCCTTCGGCGTCTGGCCGCGCGCGGCCAAAGCGCGTTCGATCGAGGCGAAGCGGCGCTCGAACTTGCGGTTGGTGTCGCGCAAGATGCCTTCCGGGTCCGCGCCCAGATGGCGGGCGAGGTTGACCACCGCGAACAGCAGGTCGCCGACCTCGGCCGCGGTCTTGGCGTTGTGGGCCAAATCTTCCCCGCTTTTGTCCAGTTCGGCCTCGATCTCGTCGGCTTCCTCGCGGATCTTGGCGAGCACGGCGCGCGGATCGTTCCAATCGAAGCCGACGCGGCCGGCCTTGTCCTGTAGCTTCAAGGCGCGGGTCAGCGCGGGCAGGGCGACCGGCACCCCGGCCAGCGCGCCGCCAGCCGCCGCCTCGCCGCGCTCGGCCTTTTCCTCGGCCTTGATGCGTTCCCACAGGCCTTTGACGTGCTCGGCCGTCTGTCCTTCGGCGTCGGCGAACACGTGCGGGTGGCGGCGAATCATCTTGGCCGTGATGCCTTCGACCACGTCGGCGAAATCGAAGGCGCCTTGCTCCTGCGCCATGCGGGAGTGATAGACGACTTGCAGCAGCAGGTCGCCCAACTCGTCTTTGAGGTACGCGAGGTCGTCACGGGCGATGGCGTCGGCGACCTCATAGGCTTCCTCGATCGTATAGGGCGCGATGCTGCGGAAGTCTTGTTCGAGGTCCCAGGGGCAGCCGCTGCCGGGCGTGCGCAGCGCCGCCATGATCTCGATCAGGCGGGCAATGTCTCGGGAGGGCTTCAAGGGCGTGAGCTCGGTTCGCGGCGGGAAAGGCCGACCGTAGCAAAGGCTGAAGCATGCCGCGACCCAGTGACTTGATTCGCATAAGACATATTATGGAATATTGGTCGGCGACCGGAATGGCCGCTGATAAGGTGCGATACTTTAAAATAACTCGCCACTGTGCTGATAAATCAAAGCTATTCATAAAATTGATCGAAACGTCGACCGAAGGACTTCAACACAAATTACGTTTGTATTTTCAGATGGATTGTCGCGAGGGCTGATATTCAACCTTAGGAGCCAGAAAAACTCATGCGGTCGAACGCCGGCTCGACGCCCGCCGGCAAAGTCGCGCACAGCGTGGCGTAATCCATGTCGGTGTGCAGGTTGGTCAGGATCGCCCGCTTCGGCTTGACCCGGCCGATCCAGGCCAGCGCCTCTTCGAGATTGAAGTGGCTGGGATGCCGCGAATGGCGCAAGGCGTCGACGATCCAGACATCGAGGCCGGCCATCAGGGCGAGGCTTTCCGGCGGCAGTTCCTTGATGTCGGCCGAGTAGGCGACCTTGCCGATGCGGAAGCCGAGCGAGGGGATGTCGCCGTGATTTTGCAGGACCGGCGTGATCTCGATGGGGCCGCCCTGCCCGTCGATGGTTACCGGCTGACCCGGCACCAGGCGCTTCTCGTGCGCGATCGGTGGATATTCGCTGCCCGGCGGGGTCATGAAGCAATAGCCGAAGCGGGCGTGCATGGCGCGCGAGGTCGGCTCGTCGACATAGACGTCGACACGCCGCCGCTTGTGCACGAACAGCGGCCGCAAGTCGTCGATGCCGTGGGTATGGTCGGCATGCTCGTGCGTAATCAGCACGCCGTCGAGCCAGTCGACCTTGGCGTCGAGCAACTGCTCGCGCAGATCGGGCGAGCAATCGATAAGAGCGCGTGTGGCCTTTCCTGGCCCCTGCACGCGCTCAATCAATAAAGCGCAGCGACGCCGGCGGTTCTTCGGGTTGTTGGGGTCGCAAGAACCCCAGCCGAGCGCGACACGCGGCACGCCCATGGACGAGCCGCAGCCGAGGATGGTGAAGGTCAGGCTCATACAGCAACCGGAATGCTTTGCGGCACTTTGTTGAATAATCGGAAGAAGTTTGCCGTGGTCTGCTGGGCGATTGTTTCCCGTGAAACACCGCGCGTTTCGGCCAGAACATTCGCCGTTTCAACGACAAAAGCCGGCTCGTTGCGCCGGCCACGATGCGGCAGTGGCGCCAGATAGGGTGCGTCGGTCTCGACCAGGATGCGCTCGGCCGGCAGCGCCGCGGCGATGTCGCGCAGATTCTGCGAATTCTTGAAGGTCAGGATGCCGGTGAACGAGACATAGTGGCCCAATTCGACGGCCGCGAAGGCCAGCTCACGCCCGCCGGTAAAACAATGCAGCACGGCCGGGAAGGCGCCCTTCCCGCTTTCTTCCCGCAAAATGCTCATCATGTCCGTGTCGGCCTCGCGCGCATGGATCACCAGCGGCAGGCCGGTTTCGCGCGCTGCCTGTATATGCGCGCGCAAGCCCTGCTCCTGCGCGGCGCGCGGGCTGTTGTCGTAGTGATAATCGAGCCCGGCTTCGCCGATCGCCACCACTTTCGGATGCTTGGCGATCGCCATCAGCTCGGCCGCGCCGATGTCGAGTTCCTCATGGGCATAATGCGGATGCGTGCCGACCGAGCAGAACACGTCGGGGAACTTCTCGGCGATGGCCAGCACCTGGGCGTGCCGGCGCACCCGCGTCGAGATCGTCACCATGCGCGCGATGCCGGCCGCGCGGGCGCGCGCCACCACCGCGTCGAGCTCGGCGGCGAAATCGGGAAAATCCAGGTGGCAGTGGCTGTCGATGAGCATGGCTAGCGCCTAGTTGCGGCGTTCCCCGGATGCAGCGCAGCACGAAGCGCAGCGAAGTGGTGCGCTGCTGATCCGGGGTCCAGCTATTAGCCTGGGCCCCGGTTCTGCAGTGCACCGTTCCGCCATAGCGCGTCGAAGACGCGCGTAAACGCGCTTATGGCTCCACGCTGCGCTGCGCCCGGGACACATGATCATTGGCCCTTCGTCTCCGGCTCGACGTATCGCGGGAATACCGGTGTCGGCGGCGGTAATGCGACGCTGGCCTGAATACGCTTACTGCCGTTCAGCGCGGCGAAGCTGCGCTGATCGGGCGGAATAGCCAGCAGATCGAGCAGTTTGCCGGCCGACGCCGGCACGAACGGCTGCGCCAGGATGGCGACTTGCCGGATCACCTCCGCCGTCACGTAAAGGATGGTGCCTTGCCGCGCCGGATCGGTCTTGGCCTTGGCCCAGGGCGCCTCGCTGGCGAAATAGCGGTTGGCGTCGGCCACCACCGCCCAAACGGCGTTGAGCACTTGGTGCAAAGCTTGCGTCTTCATGTGCTCACGCGCGATGCCGATCATGCCGTCCGCCGCCGCAAGAATGGTCTTATCCTCGGCCGTGAACGCGCCCGGCGCCGGCAGCACGCCGCCGAACTGCTTACCGATCATCGACAGCGAGCGCTGCGCCAGGTTGCCCAAATCGTTGGCCAGATCGGCATTGATGCGGTTGACGATGGCCTCGTGGCTGTAATTGCCGTCCTGCCCGAACGGCACCTCGCGCAGGAAGAAATAGCGGAACTGATCGACGCCATAGGCATCGGTCATGGTGAAGGGATCGACCACATTGCCGACCGACTTCGACATTTTCTCCCCGCGGTTGAACAAAAATCCATGCGAGAAGATGCGCTGCGGCACCTCGATACCGGCCGACATCAGGAAGGCTGGCCAATAGACCGCGTGGAAACGCACGATATCCTTGCCGATCACGTGCAGCGCCGCCGGCCAGTAGCGCTTGTACTTGTCGCTGCCGGTGTCGGGATAGCCGACGCCGGTGATGTAATTGGTCAGTGCGTCGACCCACACATACATGATGTGTTTGTCGTTGCCGGGCACCTTGACGCCCCAGTCGAAGGTGGTGCGCGAGATCGAGAGATCCTGCAGGCCGCCGCGCACGAAGCTCGCCACCTCGTTCAGCCTCTCCTTGGGCAGCACATAATTCGGCCGCTCGTACAGCTTGAGCAGTTTGTCGGCATAGGCCGAGAGGCGAAAGAAATAGCTCTCCTCCTCGACCCATTCGACCGGCGTGCCGGTCTTCGACGACACCCGCACCTTCTGCTCGTTGAGATGCGTCTCGTCCTCGGCGTAATAGGCCTCGTCGCGCACCGAGTACCAGCCGGCATATTTATCGAGGTAGATGTCGCCGTTGGCCTCCATCGCCTGCCAAATCGCCTGCGACGAACGGTGATGGCGCTCCTCGGTGGTGTGGATGAAGTCGTCGTTCGAACAGTTGAGCCGCTCCACCATGGCCTCGAAACGCGGCACGTTGCGATCGCGCAGCTGGCGGGCGGTCAGCCCTTCCTTGGCCGCCGTCTGCAGCATCTTCTGGCCGTGCTCGTCGGTGCCGGTGAGGAAATAGACGTCGTAGCCGTCGAGCCGCACGAAGCGCGCGATCGCATCGGTGCAGACCGCCTCATAGGCATGGCCGATATGCGGCGGGCCGTTCGGGTAGGAGATCGCGGTGGTGATGTAGAAGGGCTGCTTGTCGGGCATTTTCTGCTTTGTTTAAAGACATGGATGGCCGGGAATGATGGCCCGGCCATGACGAGTCAGGGAGTAGGTATCAACCCCTCGCCGCCTCGGCAAGCAAGAGTACAAATGATGGCTGCTGCCAAAGAGAAACCCCAGGCATAAGCCCGAGGTTTCTATTGTATTCATATCGCGAATGGATACGCGCCCCGCGGCGTCGGACAGGCGCTAGTTAAATCTGTAGTTCAACCCGACGCGGACGATGTGGGTCTTGAGGCTGACATCGAATGGAAACGCACCTGGCTGACGAATGAAGATACCGCTAAGCGTTCCGAAGTCGGCATAGAGATACTCGGCCTTTGCGGACCAGTTCCTGTTGATCGCCGCTTCGACGCCGCCGCCGATGGTCCAGGTCGCTTTGCTCTTGCTGCCGGAATTCACGTCGCCGGGATCGCTGGCGGCGTAAATTTGACCGACCGCAAGACCGCCGGTCACGTAAGGCATGAAGCGATCCGCTGCATAGCCGAAACGGACACGCAGCGTCTCAAGTCCGCGCAATTTCGTGGTGCAATTCGGGTTGATCCCGTCGGGGCAGAAAGGCGCCACGACACCGGTCGTTGACCCTTTGATCGTCGCATAGGAGGCATCGCCTTCGACGCCGAAAACGAGCGCCCCACTCTGCCAATTATAGCCGACGGTGCCACCGATAAGTCCGCCACTGACCTTGAAGTTGTCGGAGAAGTCGGTCACGCCAGCGGTCGAATGGTGCGAGGTGCCCCAGCCGCCGCCGCCAGCAACGCCGACGTAGAAGCCGGTCCAGTTATATGGCGCCGCCACGACGGCCATCGGCGCCTTTGCCGGGATACGCGCCGGCATGTCGGCGGAGTGGGCCGTGGTGACCGCTACAAGGGTCGCGAAGACGGCGCTCACTATTGTTTTCATGACTGTACCCCTTTGCCAAATATTGTTTCAATAATACCGTCCCCTCGCCCCCTCGGCAAGCAAACAGAAAACCGTGGAATCCGGGACTTCCCTATGTTGCGAAGTCCGCCGCAACGCGCCATATACGCACCCTCACCGACTCCCCCTTCCCTCCCAGGAGTACCCATTGAGCTTCCTAAGTCCCGATCTGCATGAACGTCAGAAAAACGCCGCCGCCGTCAAAAAAGCGATGCTAGAGAAATTTCGCGCCAAGGCGCAGGACCCTGCCCTCGAGCGGGCGCGCCTCAAGCGCATTGCCATAGCCGAAGCCCGCGCCGCCCGCGAAGCCGAGCGCGCCGCCGCCAAGGCCGCGCGCGAAGCCGAACTGGCCGCCGAAGCCGCCCGCCAGGCCGAACTAGCGGCCAAGGCGCAGCGTGAGAAGGAAGAACTGGAGGCGCTGATCGCCGCCGAGGAGGCCGCCAAGGCCGAAGCGCTGGCGGCCGAGCAGAAGGCCGCCCGCGACGCCCGCTACGCGGCGCGCAAGGCGGCCAAGAAGATGCGGCGGCGCGGCTATTAGCGCCCCCGCGGCCCATCAGTTAGCGCGCGCCTACTTCGCGCACAGCTTGTCGAGGCCTTCCATCACGGCGCCGATTTCCTTGCCTTCCTTCGACTCGGCGTTCACGGACTGCAATCCGTCCATCAGCTTGGCATAATCGGGGCCGAGCTGGGCCATAAGGTCATTGGACTTCTTTTCCAGCTCGTCGAGTTTCTTCTGGTCCTTTTTCTGCTCGGCCGCATCCATCTCCTCGCCGAGCTTGGCGAGATCGCAGTATTTCTGCGTCTTGGCCTTGTCGGCGCCGATCGATTGCACGACGCGCTGGGCATCCGCCCGCTCGTAAAATCAGATAGCACGCTCGGCGAAGGCGCGCAGCGACCACACAGCATCGTGAGTTGTGTGCTCGATCATATTTTATGCGGCGATTATGTCCTTACTGCGCCTGCATGCCAATGCCGGCTTTCCTGATAATCGGCCACCATTTATCGATTTCAGCCTGCTGGAATTTGGCCAATCCTTCGGGCGTTTGCAGCGCGAGTGGGGCGACGTCGAGTCCTAGCTCGGTGAAGCGCGCCTTTACCGCCGGATCGGCGAGCGCCGTCATCATGGCGCCGTTGAGCCTGGCGACGATATCGTTCGGGGTACCCTTGGGCGCCCAGAATCCGAACCAGCCCGACATGTAGAGTCCCGGCACGCCGGTGGCCTCGTCCACGGTCGGAATGTCCGGCATCGAGGCCGAGCGCTGCGGCGACAAATTGGCGATTGCCTTGATCTTGCCGCCGCGGATCTGCGGTAGCGCGACCGCGCCCTGCACCACCAGCAGGTCGATCTGACCCGACACCAGGTCGGTCATGGCCGGGCCGGCGCCGCGATAAGGAATGTAATGCAGTTTCTGTACGGTCAGGTTCTCGAACAGCACGCCGGTCACGTTCGCCGCCGCATTCTGGTTGACGAAGTTGATCTTGCCGGGGTTCGCCTTCATCCAGGCGACCATATCCTTCAGATTGTCGGCCGGCAGGTTCTTCTTGGCGACCATGAGCTGCGGATTGATCGACAGCAGACCGATCGGTACGAAATCCTTCTGCAGATCGTAGTCGAGCTTGTAGATGATGCTGCCGACATGGGTGTCCCACTGGCCGATGTCGATGGTGTAGCCGTCGGGCAGCGCGCGCGCCACGCGCCCGACCGCGATTGAGCCGCCGGCGCCGCCGATATTTTCAATGATGATGGACTGCCCGAGCAGCGGCCGCATGCGCTCGGCCATGATGCGAGCGGCGACGTCGGTTGAACCGCCAGGCGGGAACGGCACCACCAGCGTGATCTGGCGCGACGGATAGCTCTGCGCCTGCGCAATCGCGATGCCGGCCAGTAGCGTCAGCGCCAAAGCGGCGAAAACTCGTCTCATGTCGTCCCCCCTATGATATTTTTCGTTGGGGCGACGATAGCACGGATCGAAGGCGGCGATAGCTACGCGCGCGAAGCCTCCGCCAGCGCGCCGAATACCGCGAACACCAGCGGCTTGCGTTCGAGATTGTAGGTTTCAACGTCGCGCGCCGCGCGATTGATCTTGTCCCAGGCCTGCGCCACGCGCGCGCTGCGCCTTAGATCGCGCGTATTGGTTTCAAGCCGCGCCACCAGCCAGCCATTGACCATATCCATGAAGCCCGCCAGCGTCTGCGGTTCGCTGCCGCCCAGCGCATCGCCGAGCGCGTGCAGCGCGCGCGGATCGGGTTGCGGCAACTGCGCCAACAGATCGAGCACGCGCTGGCGCAGCGCCAGCGCAGGACCGTCGAGCAAGGCCAAAGCGCGCGCCACGCTGCCATCGGCGGCAACGGATGCCTCCCGCACCTCCGTCTCGTCGGCAGCGCGGCCGGTCGACGCGGCGATCGCGCGCGCCACGTCGGCGGCTTCGAGCGGGCGCAGCAGCAGGCGCCGGCAGCGCGAGCGGATGGTCGGCAATTCGCGCCCCGGCGCGTGGCTGATCAACAGCAACAGCGTGCGCTGCGGCGGCTCCTCGAGCACCTTGAGCAGCGCATTGGCACCTTCGCGCTGTAGATCGTCGACCGCATCGACAATGGCGATGCGCCAGCCGCCCTCGCCCGCGGTCGAGCCGAAGAACGCCGCCGTGCGGCGTACGTCGTCGACGCGGATGACGGTATAGAGCTTGCCGGTCTGCTCGTTGATCGTGCGCTCCAGCACCAAGAGGTCGCCCTGCGCCTGCGCGGCGATGCGGCGGGCGACCGGATTGTCGGCAGCGACTGCGAGCGAGGTCGCTTTCTGCACCAAGGGTGCCTTCGGATCCGGATGCGCCAGCACGAACCGCGACAACCGGTAAGCCAGGGTCGCCTTGCCGATGCCGGG
>JACQDO010000184.1 GCA_016201085.1 Hyphomicrobiales bacterium
ACATTCTATCTGGCCGCGCCGCGCAGCTGGGACAACCTGTTGACCACCATCCAGGTGCGAATGGAAGACTCCTCGTGGCTGAAGAAGCGGGTCTACGAATTCTTCATGGCGTCGGCCATTTCAGCCGAAAAGCGCAAGCTCGAAGGCAATCAGCCGACCTTCACGCAGCGGTTGTTGAACCCTCTTGGCGAATGGCTGGTCTATGGACCGATCAAGGATCAATTCGGCCTGACCCGGCTGCGTGGCGCCTTCACCGGCGGTGAAGCGATGGGCGAGGATACGTTCGTCTTTTACCGCGCGCTCGGCATCAAACTGCGCCAACTCTATGGTCAGACTGAAACCAGTGCCTACAATGCCATCCAGGATCTCAACGAGGTAAGGCTCCACACCGTCGGACGTCCCCTGCCGGGCGTCGATATCCGGATAAGCGACGCCGGCGAAATTCTGATCCGCTCGGGCAGCGTGTTCAGCGGATACTTCAAACAGGACGAGGCCACGCGCGAAAGCCTCGAAGACGGCTGGTTACACACCGGAGATGCAGGTTACCTCGAACCTGACGGGCACCTCGTGGTGCTGGGGCGCCTGTCGGACGTCGTGCACACTGCGAAGGGCGAGCGCTATATTCCCAACTATATTGAGAACCGGCTCAAGTTCAGTCCGTACATCAAGGATGCTGCGGTACTCGGAAGCGGCCGCGATACGCTGTCAGCCATCATTTGCATCGACAAGGAAGCTGTCGGCCTTTGGGCCGAACTGCGCGGCATTTCCTACATCTCCTATGCCGACCTGTCGCAGAAGCCGCAGGTCATCGCCTTGATCGCCGCCGCGGTGAAGCACGTTAACAGTGCACTGCCGCACGGATTGCAGTTGCGGAAATTCGTCTGCCTGCACAAGGAATTCGATGCCGACGACGGCGAAATCACCAGAACCCGCAAAATCCGCCGCAACGTCGTGGAGGAGCGCTACAAACCGATCATCGACGCCATCTACGGGCATCAAAACACAGTGCTGATGAAAGCAAAGGTCAGCTACGAGTCAGGCGAAGTCGGCGTCATCGAACGCACACTGTCGGTACAGGAGGCCTGAAGAATGGACGCGATATCGTTGATGGAATCTGCTGCCAACGGCGCGCTTATTGGCTTGATGTATTCACTTGTCGCGATGGGAATTGTCCTGATCTACAAATCGTCATCGGTGCCTAATCTTGCTCAGGGCTCGATGACGATGCTGGCCGCTTATGTCGTGCTTGCATTCGCCAACAGCGCGGGCGCACCGATCTGGGCGGCGATTTCGCTGGCGATCATAACAATGTTTATCATCGGGTTGGCCATCGAACGGGTGGCGCTGCGGCGCCTCGCCGGCCGCCCCATCATCATGATCCTGATGATGACGCTTGGCCTGGAGATTTTCCTGCGAGCCGGCTCGATGACCATTTGGGGCGGTACCACGCGCCCCATGAATCTGGGCATCAGCGATGCCCCGCTTTTTCTCGGTCCATTGTTGATCAACCGCGCTTACGCTTTTGGAGCCGTGGTCGCAATTGCGATGTTCGGATTTTTCGTGATGTTCTTCCGGACCCGGATGGGTGTGGTTTTGCGTGCGATTTCCGATGATTATACGGCAGCCTGGTCGGTCGGCATTTCGGTCGAGCGCGGCGTCGCGCTGTCTTGGGCCATGTCGGCGGTGGTCGCGACGATTGCCGGTGTGCTCTGGAGTTCGGTACAGGGCGTCGATCAATCGCTCGCGCAACTGCTGCTCAAGGGCGTGACCGTAGCCGTTTTGGGCGGACTGGACAGTATAGGAGGCGCGTTGCTCGCCGGCGTCCTGCTCGGCGTCGTCGAGGGAATTGCATCCAGCGTTCTCGACCCCCTGCTGGGTGGCGCGAGTCGCGATCTTGTCGATGCGGCAATGCTGATCCTGACCATCTTGATCCGACCGCACGGACTTTTCGGTCGCCACGACATCGAGAGGGTTTAGGAACATGCTATTCCGTCAAGCCGGGATTTTTCATACGGATTATAGCGCCGACCGCGCACTATTTCCGATCCCTGCCGATCGATGGATGATTGGTAGTCTGCTGTTGCTGGCGCTGGCCGCGCCGCTCTACATGAACACGCTTTATCTCAGCAGTTATTTGCTGCCTTGGCTTGTCTGGACTGCGGGCGCGCTCGGTCTCAATTTGATCCTTGGATGGGCGGGGCAATTTCATTTGGGCTACGCAGCGGTGATGGGAATCGGCGCCTACGCCGCGGTTCATGCCAGCAGGGCAGGCATACCGTGGGAGATTGCCATGGTCCTCGCGGGAATAACAGCAGCGGTTATCGGAAGTGTGTTCGCTTTTGCCGCACTGCGCGTGAAAGGCCTGTATCTGGCGCTCAGCACGCTCGCCTTACAGTTCGTGATGGACTGGACGATTTCGCACGTGCCCGCGATCAGCGGCGGCACACAGGCCACGTTGCAGGCACCTGACATTCGCCTGCTGGGTTGGGCTGTCACCTCCGATGCAGGACTCTATTACGTCGCCCTCGTCTGGTGCGTGCTGGTCACGTCCTTCATGCTCAATCTGCGGCGCACCGCACTCGGCCGCGCCCTGGTCGCTGTTCGCGAGAAGGACTACGCAGCAGCCGTCATCGGGGTGAACAGCTTCTACTTCAAATTAGTGGCCTTCGCGACATCCTCGTTCATCGGGGGTGTCACCGGCGCCATTCTGATCGGTACATTTTACCATGCCGTAACCCCCGAGCAGTTTTCCGTCGACGTCTCAATTCAGGCGTTGGCGATGGTCATCGTGGGCGGGTTGGGCAGCATCATCGGCAGTTATTTCGGCGCCGCGTTCATTCTGCTGATGCCGGGCGTGATGAACAGTTTCATCTCCTGGGCGGCGACCAAGTTCGGGTTCTCGCTAGGTATCGAAACTCTGGCTCATCTACCCCAAGCTTTCTATGGCGCGCTTATTATCGGGTTTCTCCTGATTGAACCGCTGGGGCTTGGGAAGATCTACAACAACATTCGGGACTATCTCCTGGTATGGCCTTTCGGCTACACGAAGAAATAGCGGGAAGCACGAACGCCATGAATGCACCGATTGCCGCTAAGATACTGTCCCTTAACAATATTGAGGTCGTATACGACCACGTTTCGCTTGCGATCAAGGGTGTTTCGATCGATGTGCCCGAGGGCGGAATGGTGGCCCTGCTCGGCGCCAATGGCGCGGGAAAGAGTACGACGCTGAAATCGATCAGCGGTTTGCTCACGGCCGAGCGGGGTGAGGTGCGGCGGGGCGAATTGCAGTTCCGCGGCCAAAGCATTGGCGGCCTGATGCCGCAGGACCGCGTCAAGCTGGGGATCGCCCACGTGCTCGAAGGGCGCCGGGTGTTCGAACATCTCACGCCCGACGAAAACTTGATCGCGGCTTCGGCGTTGCATAGTCGCCAGGACATGAACCGCAACAAGGACCGGGTTTACAGTTATTTCCCACGTCTGCACGAGCGCCGGACCGTCGCCTCGGGTTATCTCTCCGGGGGAGAACAGCAAATGCTCGCAATCGGCCGTGCTTTAATGACCCAGCCAAAACTACTGATGCTCGATGAACCCAGCCTGGGACTGGCTCCTTTTCTCGTCGCTGAAATCTTTCAGATTCTCGGCCGTATCAACCGCGATGAAGGACTCTCGATATTGCTGGTCGAGCAGAATGCGATTGCCGCGCTCGAAATCGTCTCCCACGGCTATCTGATCGAAAGCGGCCGCATCGTGAT
>JACQDO010000185.1 GCA_016201085.1 Hyphomicrobiales bacterium
ATGACCGGAAGTGCCGTGAGCGAGCCCGCCCCCTTCTCGTCGTTCATCTTGGCGGCGCGCTCGAGCAGGCGCGAATGCAGATAGAACACATCGCCCGGATAGGCTTCGCGGCCTGGTGGACGGCGCAGCAGCAGCGACATCTGGCGATAGGCGACGGCCTGCTTCGACAGGTCGTCATAGATGATGACGGCGTGCATGCCGTTGTCGCGGAAATATTCGCCCATGGTGCAGCCGGAAAACGGCGCCAGGAACTGCATCGGCGCCGGATCGGAAGCGGTGGCGGCGACGATGATCGAATAGTCGAGCGCACCCTGCTCCTCCAGCACTTTCACAAACTGGGCGACGGTCGAGCGCTTCTGGCCGATCGCGACATAGACGCAGTACAGCTTGATCTTCTCGTCCTTCTGCGCGTTGAGCGGCTTCTGGTTGAGGATGGTGTCGAGCGCGATCGCGGTCTTGCCGGTCTGGCGGTCGCCGATGATCAGCTCGCGCTGGCCGCGGCCGATCGGGATCAGCGAGTCGATGGCCTTGAGGCCGGTCGCCATCGGCTCATGCACCGACTTGCGCGGGATGATGCCGGGCGCCTTGACGTCGACGCGGGCGCGCTTCTCGGCCTTGATCGGGCCCTTGCCGTCAATCGGATTGCCAAGCGCGTCGACCACGCGGCCGAGCAAGCCCTTGCCGACCGGCACGTCGACGATGGCGCCGGTGCGCTTGACGGTCTGGCCTTCCTTGATCTCGCGGTCATTGCCGAAGATCACGATGCCGACATTGTCGCTTTCGAGATTGAGCGCCATGCCGCGCACGCCGTTCTCGAACTCGCCGACGGAAAGCACCT
The DNA here is from genome assembly GCA_016201085.1 of Hyphomicrobiales bacterium. Taxonomy (GTDB): domain Bacteria; phylum Pseudomonadota; class Alphaproteobacteria; order Rhizobiales; family Xanthobacteraceae; genus Pseudolabrys. Next base: position 839 of record JACQDO010000185.1, read on the forward strand.
GGCCGACTTCGGAGACTTCGGCTTCCTGGCCGAAGTTCTCGATCTGCTTTTTCAGGATGTTGGAAATTTCTGCGGCGCGGATATCCATCAGCGTGCCTCTTTCATCGCGAACTTGATCGCATTGAGCTTGGTGCGGAGCGAACTATCGACCATGCGGCTGCCGACCTTGGCGACGAGCCCGCCGATGATGGTCGGGTCGACCTTGACGTCGAGGTCGATATCCTTGCCGCCGGTGACCGATTTGAGCGCGCTCTTGAGCGCGGCGAGATTCTTGTCGCTGAGTTTCTCGGCGACGGTGATCTGGGCGCTGACCTCGCCCTTGTGGCGGGCGACCAGTGCGCGATAGCCGCGGATCATCTCGCGCGCGGCGAACAGCCGGCGGTTGGCAGTGATGACGCGCAGGAAATTGGCGGCCAGTCCCTTGATCTTGGCCTTGTCGAGGATCGCCGACAGCGCCTTGAGCTGCTCGTCGGCGCCGAATACCGGGCTGCGCACCAGGCGATTGAGATCGGCACTGCCCTCGACCATCGCGTCGAACGCTTCGAGGTCTTTCTTGACCGCATCGACGGCTTTGTTTTCGAGAGCGAGCTCGAACAGGGCGGTGGCGTAACGGCCAGCCATTCCGGAAATAATCGAGTCTTTGCCTGCCACGGGGACGCTCGTTTCGTTATCTACTCACAGGCCGGACGCCGTCGCGGAAGGGCGGCGCAAACTATTGGAATCCAAGAGGGAATTCCGATCTCCGAGGAGGGCGTGGGAGCCGCTCGTGAAATCGAGGGCTAGCTAACACAGCGGCAAAGGCGGTGCAACACGGCGGCCCATTTGGCTGCCTCCAGTTACCGCCATGCGCGGGCCACCATTTTGCATCGCTGGAATGCCTCGCCAGCCGGGCACACCCGCTATAGCGTGCCGCGCGCGATCCAGCCCGGAGCCGACAGCACAATGCCGCACGCGAACGTCACAGTCGGGAGCGCCAACACCGCCAGAATGCTGGTCGTCCTGCTGGCCTTCGCCTGGGGCCTCAACTGGATCGCCGCCGCAGTGGCCCTGCGCGAGGTGTCGCCCTGGGCCCTTCGCGTTGCCGGCACCGGTATCGGCGTGATCACGCTGCTCGCCGCCGCCATCGTCACCGGCCATAAACTGAGGGTGCCGCGCGGCGAGTACCTGCATGTCATGGTGGCCGGCTTCTTCAATGTCGCGGCGTTTCAGATCTTTTCCGGCTTCGCGCAACTGAACGGCGCAACCAGCCGCGCCATTATCATCACTTATTCGATGCCGATCTGGACCACGATGCTCAGCGCTTTGGTGCTGGGCGAGAGGCTGAACCGCATCCGTCTCATCGCCTTCAGTCTATGCGTGGCGGGTCTTGCGGTGCTGCTGTGGCCGTTGTTTGCCAACGAATTCCCGACCTACGTGTTCTATTCGCTCGGCTGCGCGCTGAGCTGGACCATAGCGACGGTCTATATCAAATGGGCGAAAGTCAAAGTCGAGCCGTTGGCCAATGCGGCCTGGCAATTGCTGTTCGGGCTGCTGTTCATTATCGCCGGCACGCTGGTGTTCGAAGGCACTCCGCATTTGTGGCCGGTCAATAACGAAACGCTGCTGGGAGTGCTGTTTATCGGCATTCTCGGCGTCGGGCTGGCACATTTCCTGTGGTGGTCGATCGTCGGCCGGCTGCCGACCATCACGGCCTCGCTCGGCACGCTGATCAATCCGGTGGTCGGTGTAACGGCATCCGCGCTCTATCTCGGCGAGAAGTTGACCGTTCCCGATATTGTCGGCTTCGTCATGATTTTCGCAGCCGCCTCTTGCGTGCTGCTGCAGCCGAACGTGAAGCACGCCGAGATGCCGGAGTAAGAAGAACTCCTCATGGTGAGGAGCGTCGCGCAGTGACGCGTCTCGAACCATGAGGGCCGAATGATTTTCGCCTTTGCGACAATCGAGATACTTGCTGAAAGTCCCCAGCGATCAGCGCTTCCTTCTTGGCGCGTGACCAGCCCTTCACTTGACGTTCAGCGGCTATCGCATCGACGATTTGTTCGAAGTATTCACTGTATACAAGCACGACGGGCCGTCGTTTTGAGGTAAAGCCAGGAAATTTTCCGGCTTGGTGCTCAGCAACGCGCATCTCAAGGTCAGTGCGGGTGGTGCCCGTATAATAGGAAGCATCCGCGCACCGAAGAATGTAAAGCCAAGCACCCATGTGCACGCCTCATCCTTCGAGACGGCCGGCTTCGCCGGCCTCCTCAGGATGAGGCTACTATACCTCAATAAAAACTCTGCGGATCGACATCCACATCGAGCTTCAAACTGCCCTTCGTCTTGGGCGCGCCGTTCAGCCATTCACGCAAATATCCCGACAGATCGAAGCCACGCGGCGATTTCACCAGCAGCCGGAAGCGATGGCGCCCGCGCACCACCGCGATCGGCGCTTCCGCCGGCCCCAGCACGCGCACCTGCTCATTCTTCGGCGCACACGATACCAGCGCGCGGCCGTAAGCTTCCGCAGCGTGGCGGTCGTTGGCCGAGATCACCATGGCGGCCAGCCGGCCGAACGGCGGATAGCCGGTCTTCTCGCGCAGCGCGATCTCGCTGGAATAGAACGCTTCGCGGTCGCCCGAGATCAGCGCCTGCATCACCGGATGCTCGGGCTGATGCGTCTGCAACAGCCCCTGCCCACGTCCCTCCTCGCGGCCGGCGCGGCCAATTACTTGGTGCAGCAATTGAAACGTGCGCTCGGCGGCGCGCGGATCGCCGTTGCCGAGCCCCAGATCGGCGTCGACGATGCCGACCAGATTGAGCTTGGGGAAATGATGGCCCTTGGCGACCAGCTGCGTGCCGACCACAATATCGAAGCGGCCCTGCGCCACGTCATCGAGTTCCGAGCGCAGGCGCTCGATCGATTCCACCAGGTCGCTCGACAGCACCAGAATGCGCGCGCCCGCGAACAATTCGGCCGCCTCTTGCTCCAACCGCTCGACACCAGGGCCGACGGCCGCAAAACTTTCGGTGGCGTGGCAATTCGGACATTGCGCCGGCGGCGGCATGTTGAAGCCGCAGTGATGGCAGACCAGCCGCCGCTTGAAACGGTGATCGACCAGCCAGGCGTCGCAATTCGGGCATTGCAGGCGGAAGCCGCAGGCGCGGCAGAGCGTGAGCGGCGCGTAGCCGCGGCGATTGAGAAACAGCAGCGCCTGCTCCTTGCGCTCAAGCGCGATCTGCACCGCTTCGGCGAGCTTGGGCGAGATGAAACGGCCGCGCGGCGGGCCTTCGCGCCGCATGTCGATCGCCTCGATCGACGGCATCAGCTGGCCGCCGAAGCGTTCCGGCAGATGGATGCGCTTGTAGCGGCCGCGCCGCGCATTAACTTCCGATTCGACCGAGGGCGTCGCCGAGGCCAGCACCACCGGAATCTTTGCCGCGCGGCCGCGCACCACTGCCATGTCGCGGGCGTGGTAATGCGCGCCGTCCTCCTGCTTGTAGGCCGGGTCGTGCTCTTCATCGACGATGATCAGCCCAAGATCGGCCTAGGGCAGGAACAGCGCCGAGCGCGCGCCGACCACCACCTACACCTCGTTTCCCGCCCCCGCCGCCCAGGTGCGCGCGCGCGTGCGTGGGCTGAGTTGCGAATGCCATTCGGCGGGCCGCGTGCCGAAGCGTTCGGTGAAGCGGTCGAGGAATTGCGCGGTGAGCGCGATCTCCGGCATCAGAATCAGCGACTGCCGCTTGCGTCTGATATTTTCGGCGACGCCCTCGAAATAGACCGCGGTCTTGCCGGAGCCGGTGACGCCATCGAGCAGCGTGACGGTGTAGCCGCCCTGCGCGACCGTGGTGCGCAGCGCGTCGGCGGCGGCCAGTTGCGTGAGCACAAAATCCGGCTTGCGAAAATCCGGATCGGGCGGCTGCGCCACCTTCTCGGGCGGCAGCACCACGGTTTCCAGGGTGCCCTCGTCGATCAGCCCGTCGATCACGCCGGCGCTGACGCCGACTTCCTGCGCGGCGTCGGCTTTAGAGCGCACGAGCCCGTCGCCGAACAGCCGCAGCGCTTTGGCCCGCGCCGGCGTCATCCGGGCAGGAGGCGGCCCGGCGAGCCGCACGCCGACGCGCTCGCGCCCGGGCCCGAGATGCTCGCCCATGCGCAGCGCCATGCGCAGCACGGTGCCGCGCGCCGCCAACGTGTAGCCGGCCATCCAGTCGATGAACTGACGCAGCTCGACTTTCAGCGGCGGCACGTCGAGCTTGCCCGTCACGTCCTTCATGCGGTTGTGCAGGCGCGGATCGGGATTGGCGTTCTCGGCCCAGACCACGCCCATGGTGTCGCCGCGCGCGCCAAGCGGCACGCTCACAAGGTCGCCCGGTGCGAGCTGCCAGCCCGCAGGCACCCGGTAGGTATAGGCCTGGTCGAGCGCCACCGGCACCAGGACGTCGACAACGCGTGCGTTCATATGTGTAGGTCTGGCCGATTCCGCGCCCTTAAGAAAGGGTGAAGGAAAGCGCAGTTATTGTCGTCCCGGCCGAGCAAAGCGAGGGCCGGGACCCATACTCCGCAGCTATTCGAGAGGACACGGCGTATAGGTCCCCGCCTTCGCGGGGACGACAGATATAGATATGAGCACGCACGCCGCCATCGCCGCCGAGGTCTCAGCCGAAATCGCCCGCTGGCTCGGTTATCTCGGCGCCGAGAAGCGCATGTCGCCCAAGACGCTGGAAGCCTATGCGCGCGACGTCGGCCAGTTCCTCGGCTTCCTCGCCGAGCATCTGGGCGGGGCGCCGTCGCTCAAGCAGCTCGCCAGGCTCACGCCGGCCGATGTGCGCGCCTTCATGGCGGCGCGGCGCGGCCAAGGCGCCGGCAACCGCACCCTGATGCGGGTTCTCGCCGGCAGCCGCTCGTTCGCGCGTTTCCTGGAACGCAACGGCAAGGGCAAGGTCGGCGCGCTCGCCGCCGTGCGCACGCCCAAGCTGCCGCGCAGCCTGCCCAAGCCGCTGGCGATCAAGGACGCCAAACGCATGACCGGCACCGACCTGCGCAAAGGCGAGGCGCGCGAAGCCTGGATCGTCGCGCGCGACGCCGCCGTGCTCGGCCTGCTCTACGGCTGCGGCCTGCGCATCGCCGAAGCGCTCAGCCTCCAGCGCAAGGATTTACCGACCGGCGATTCGCTGACCGTCACCGGCAAGGGCAACAAGACCCGCATGGTGCCGGTGCTGTCGCAGGTCGCCAAGCTGATCGCCGACTATGTCGCGCTCTGCCCGTCCGAATTGCCGGCGGACGGCCCGCTGTTCATCGGCGCGCGCGGCGGGCCACTCGCCGCCCGCGTCGTGCAACTGGCGATGGCGCGACTGCGCGGTGCGCTCGGCCTGCCCGACAGCGCCACGCCGCACGCGCTGCGCCACTCCTTCGCCACCCATTTGCTGGCACGCGGCGGCGACCTGCGCGCGATCCAGGAACTGCTCGGGCACGCCTCGCTGTCGACCACGCAGATCTACACCGCGGTCGATTCCGAGCGGCTGCTCGAGGTTTACAAAACCGCCCATCCCCGCGCTTAAAACTGTCGTGAGCCGGGTGCGCCGCCTCTTGCGCGCGGCCACGCTTTGCTATCATCGTGGCGCTATCAAATCGGGAGGACGCGATGGCCGGACCGCATGAAAATCTGGAACACGCCGAGCATGCCGAGCATGCCGGGCATTCCAACAAGAAGATCGCACTGCTGATTTCGGTGCTGGCGCTATTCCTGGCGTTTTCGGAAACGCTGGGCAAGAGCGCGCAGACCGCCGCGATCACGCTGAACGTCACCTCCAACGATCTGTGGGCGTTCTTCCAGGCCAAGACCATCCGCATGACCGTGCTGAGCACGGCCGCCGAGCAGGTGCAGATCGAGGCCGATCGCACCGCCGACCCCGACGCCAAGACACGCCTGACCAAGGCGATCGACGGTTGGAAGAAGAATGTCGCGCGCTACAACGACGAGCCGGACACCAACGAGGGACGCAAGCAGCTCTCCGCCCGCGCCAAGGCGGCCGAGCATCAGCGCGACGAGGCGCTGGCGCGCTATCACAATTACGAATTCGCCTCGGCCGCCTTCCAGATCGGCATCGTGCTGGCTTCGGCGGAAGTGATCACCGGCATCGCCGCGCTGGCCTGGCTGTCCGGCGCGCTCGGCATTGCCGGGCTTGCCTTCTCGGCCTTCGGCCTGTGGGCGCCGCACGCCATGGATTTCCTGCTGCACGCCGGCGGCGGGCACTGACGCGCGCCTACGCCGTCCGTCGGTAGGCGTTGCGCCGCAACCGCATCAAGCGGCGCAGGAATTTGCCGGCGCGCTGCGGCTTCATGAGCCAGATCAACTGGCGCACGCGCTCGCGCACCGGCTCGGTGATGTCGTGCGCCCATTGCCGCGCCCACATGAACCAGTCGTACATGCGCCTGAACCACGCCATCTGCAGCAGCTTGTCGCGCGTGACGTCGAACACGAAGGCGGTGAGGCCGAGGCCGAGCAGCTTGGCGACAATCAGCACGACAATGGCGGCCAGCCACTGGCGCTTGGCCAGCAGATAGACGTCGAGCAATTTCAGCGGCAGCAGTACCAGGAACGGAATGACGAAGACGAACAGCGTCGCCCAGGGCGGCAGGTGTTCGATCAGGCCGGCAAATTTCTGCTTGAGCTTGCCCCAGGGAATGACATTGACGATGCGCGCGACGATGGGTTCGAGATGATCCCACAGCCAGGCTTCCAGCAGGAAGACCAGCGCGAGAACGACCCAGAGCGGGCGAAGGACGCGGCGCATGGGGGGAATGTAGGGTGCGTAGCGGGCGGAAGGAAGGCGGGTCTCGTGCCCCGGATGCGGTGCAGCACGAGCGTCAGCGAAGTGGTGCGCCGCTGATCCGGGGCCTTACCGAACTCCGAATCCGTAACGGTCCCGGTTCTGCAGCGCACGACGAAGACGTGCTGCGCTGCCCCCGGGACAAGAGGCCGAACTACGTCCTCACCCTTCCGCCATCGACGTTGAGCGTCTGCCCGGTGATGAAGGCCGCGTCGTCGCCGGTCAGGAACGAGACGGCGCCGACCAAGTCGGCCGGGGTCTCGACCCGTTTGATCGCCTGAAAGCGGTTGGCGACGTCGGCAAATTCATCGTCCATGGTGGCGAAGCCGGCGCGTGGCGGCCGCGAGGTGGCGCCAGGAGTCACGGTAAGACCGGGCTGGATGGCATTCACGGTAATGCCGAACGGCCCAAGTTCGCTCGCCAGCGCGCGCGTGAAGCCGACGATGCCGAGCTTGCTGGTGACATAGGGCACGAAGCCAGTCACCACCGAGCCAACCGTGCTCGACGACAGATTGACAATGCGGCCCCAGCCGCGCGCTTTCATGCCGGGGACGAAGGCCATGCTCACCAGGAATGTGCCGTCGAGATTGGTGCCGATGATGCGGCGCCATTCGGCATAGGTGACTTTCTCCAACGGAATCTGTGGGAAGATGCCGGCGCAGTTCGCCACGATGTCGACGTGGCTGAATTTGGCGTTGACCTGCTTGGCCATGGCGGCGACCGACTCTTCCGACGACACGTCGCACTTGATGTAGATCGCCTGGCGGCCGGCGGCCTGCACCAGCTTCACGGTGGCGCTGCCGTCGGCGATATCGACCACCGCGACGTCAACGCCGTCCTCGGCCAGCCGCTTGGCGAAAGCCTGTCCGATGCCGTTCGCCGCGCCGGTGATGACGGCGACTTTGTCTTTGTGACCTTTGGCCATTCTGATTTCCCCAGTCCCTTGCTTTTATGGACTACGTAAGCTTCTCATTTTGAGATTCGCGTATCAATTCTTCCTCAGCGATTCCACTGTCGACCAATAATTTCGCTAGACTTTGGTTTGGCAGCCCAATCTGGAAAATAACAATGTCCCAAAAATACAACTGAAGTAAACGTTCGTGGAACGACAGTATCTTTGTGAAAATGCCTTTGTGAATTAGATCTCCACGAATATTAGAAATTTGATCGAACAGAAGCAATTTGCCAACACGACTAACATCACTGCCAAATCCATACGCCTCCGCCAATTTATTTTTAACAGCTCCGCCAGTACTGCCAACTAAAACCTCTAGCGCAATCCAATACGAAGCGAAACGATAAGCCTCATCACTCTGATTCAGAGCCATGTCAAATAGATTGCAAGCGCGCTGTAATCTAATTCGGTACTCAGGCAATTGAAGTTGGAGTCGGTCGATGATTTTAACGGCCAAGTCTGGCGCCACCAATTTGAAAAAGTCGGCATGAAGCGGAAGTCTAATTACGGGGCTTGGCAAGCTTACTTGTCCATTAAAATCAAATTCGAAATCGGCAACCCATTTGTATTGAACTATTTTTCCGAAAAAGAGCGCCAAAAAAGTTCTAAGGAATGCGATTGATTCATTAGGAGCGTATGACGACCTTTCTCCGCCCGTAGGTATTGGAGATACTATCGTTAAGTAGTCAGCAGCCGGCAGTTCGATCTTTTGTAAGATGAAAAACACCGAAAGCTTTTTGTCTTTTGTTACGAAAACTGGCTCGGTCTGACTCGTTACAATTTTTGATATGTCACCGATCAGTATCGCAGCGCCATGCTCATTTGGAAAAAGCTTTTCTTTTAGTTTTACGTGCTTAATAAATTCGAGAAATTGCGGAGTTGATGGCGGGATAAAACTATAGACTTTTGCGAGAAACTTTTCGCCGGCATTCTCAGTGCGTGACAACATTTTTGCCAAATCGGCAAGCGTTTGACCTTCAAGCTTCTCCAGCATAGCGGTCACAAATGTATCGCCCGCTTCGCCACCGCCATGGCCGCTTCCTTGACCGCCTCGGGCAGCGTCGGGTGGGCGTGGCAGGTGCGCGCGATGTCTTCCGCCGAGGCGCCGAATTCCATGGCAAGGGCTGCTTGCGCGATCATGTTGCCGGCGTCGGCGCAGATCAGCTGCACGCCGAGCACGCGATCGGTCTTGGCGTCAGCCAATATTTTCACGAAACCTTCCGATGTCATGTTGACCTTGGCACGGCCGTTGGCGGTCATCGGAAACTTGCCGACATTGTAGGCGCGACCTTCGGCCTTCAGCTCCTCTTCGCTTTTGCCGACGGTAGCGATCTCCGGATAGGTGTAAACCACGTTGGGGATGGCGTCGTAGTTCACGTGGCCGGCCTGCCCGACCAGGATTTCGGCCAGCGCGACGCCTTCGTCCTCGGCCTTGTGCGCCAGCATCGGCCCGGCGATCACGTCACCGATCGCCCAGATGCCAGGCATGCTGGTGGCGTAATAGTGATCGACGACGACGCGGCCGCGCTCGTCGAGCTTGACGCCAGCTTCCTTGAGCCCGAGGCCTTCGGTGTAAGGCACGCGGCCGATGGCGATGAGCGCCACATCCGCTTCGAGCGTTTCCGCCGTACCGCCTTTGGCCGGCTCGATCTTGGCTTTCAGCCGCTTGCCGGACGTGTCGACCGCGGTCACCTTGGATGACAGCTTGAAAACCATGCCCTGTTTCTCGAACAGGCGCTGCGCCTGGCGGCGCATCTCGCCGTCCATGCCGGGCAGTACGCCGTCGAGGAATTCGACGACCGTCACCTGCGCGCCCAGCCGCCGCCACACCGAGCCCAATTCAAGTCCGATCACACCAGCGCCGACCACGAGAAGGTGCTTCGGCACTTCGGCGAGCGACAGCGCGCCGGTCGACGACACGATACGCTTCTCGTCGATCTCGATGCCCTTGAGCCGCGCCACGTCGGAGCCGGTGGCGATGACGATGGATTTCGTCTCCAGCACCTGCGACTTTTTACTTCCTTTGCCGTCGTCGCTCGTCACCTCGACCTTGCCGGCGGCGAGCACGCGGCCGGCGCCGTGGAACGTGTCGACCTTGTTCTTCTTCAACAGAAACTCGACGCCCTTGACGTTACCGTCGACGCCCGCGTCCTTGAACGCCATCATCGCGGCCAGATCGAGCTTGGGCGCGCTCACGCCGATGCCCATTTTGGAAAACGTGTGGCCGGCCTGCTCGAACAATTCGGAGGCGTGCAGCAGCGCCTTCGACGGAATGCAGCCGACGTTGAGGCAGGTGCCGCCGAAGGTTGCGCGCTTCTCCACCACCGCGGTCTTCAGGCCGAGCTGCGCCGCGCGAATGGCGCAGACATAGCCGCCGGGGCCGGTGCCGATGACGATGAGGTCGTAGGACATGATTCGCACGCTCACCTTTCTTCACCTCTCCCCGCTGGGGAGAGGTCGCGAGCGAAGCGAGCGGGTGAGGGGGCTCATTCCTCGATAAGTCTAGTCCCCCTCACCCGATCCTCAGGCTTCGCCTTCGG
>JACQDO010000200.1 GCA_016201085.1 Hyphomicrobiales bacterium
AGGCGCTGGAGCGGCGCGACACCGAGCGCGCCGAGCGGCTGGTGCGCCAGCACAGTCTCGATCTCGCCACCCACGTCGAAAAGAACGTGACCTATCTGGACTGAAAGCCGCCGCGTCCAAGCGTGGCCGTCGATTCGAGGAGGAAACCATGGCGGAAGCAACTGCAACGAAAGAGAAGCCTGCCGCAGCGGAAGAAACGCAGGACCTGACGGACGGCTTTCATCTCGTCATCGACGCACTCAAGCTCAACGGCCTCAACACGATCTATGGCGTACCCGGTATCCCGATCACGGATTTCGGCCGCATGGCACAGGCCGCCGGCATCCGCGTGCTCTCTTTCCGTCATGAGCAGAACGCCGGCTATGCCGCCTCGATCGCCGGCTACCTGACCAAGAGCCCGGGCATTTGCCTGACGGTATCGGCGCCTGGCTTCCTCAACGGTCTCACCGCACTCGCCCATGCCACCACCAACTGCTTCCCGATGATCCTGATCTCGGGCTCGTCCGAACGCGAAATCGTCGACCTGCAGCAGGGCGACTACGAGGAGATGGACCAGCTGGCCATCGCCAAGCCGCTGTGCAAGGCGGCCTATCGCGTGCTGCACGCCCAGGACATCGGCATCGGTCTTGCCCGCGCCATTCGTGCGGCGGTGTCCGGCCGTCCCGGCGGTGTTTACCTCGACCTGCCGGCCAAGCTGTTCGGCCAGGTGATGGATGCGGAGGCGGGCAAGAAGTCGCTGGTCAAGGTCATCGACGCGGCGCCGGCGCAGATCCCGGCGCCCGAGGCGGTCAAGCGCGCGCTCGACGTGCTCAGAAACGCCAAGCGTCCGCTCATTGTCCTCGGCAAGGGCGCGGCCTACGCCCAGGCCGACGACGCCATCCGCACCTTCGTCGAAAAGAGCGGCGTGCCGTTCCTGCCGATGAGCATGGCGAAGGGCCTGTTGCCCGACACGCATCCGCAATGCGCGGGCGCGGCGCGCTCGACCGTGCTCAAGGACAGCGACGTCGTCATGATGATCGGTGCGCGTCTCAACTGGCTCTTGTCGCACGGCAAGGGCAAGACCTGGGGCGAGGCGCCGAAGAAATTTATTCAGATCGATATCGAGCCGAAAGAAATGGATTCCAACGTCGAGATCGCCGCGCCGGTGGTCGGCGATATCGGCTCCTGCCTGTCCGCGCTTCTTGCCGCGATGGGCGGCAACTGGCCGGGCGCTCCGGCCGACTGGACCGGCTCCATCGCCAAGAAGCGTGACGAAAACGTCGCCAAGATGGCGCCGCGCTTCATGAGCAACGCCGCGCCGATGGACTACTACGGCGCGCTCGGCGTGCTGCGCACCGTCATCAAGGAGCGGCCTGACGCCATCCTGGTCAACGAAGGCGCCAATACGCTCGACCTCGCGCGCGGTGCCGTCGACCTGTACAATCCGCGCAAGCGCATCGACGTCGGCACCTGGGGCGTCATGGGCATCGGCATGGGCTACGCCATTGGCGCAGCGGTCGAGACCGGCAAGCCGGTGCTGGCGATCGAAGGCGACAGCGCCTTCGGTTTCTCCGGCATGGAGGTCGAGACGATCTGCCGTTACAAGCTGCCGGTCTGCATCGTCATCTTCAACAATGACGGCATCTATCGCGGCACCGACGTCAACAAGAGCGGCGGCGTCGACCCGGCGACGACGGTCTTCGTCAAAGGCGCGCGTTACGACAAGATGATGGAGGCCTTCGGCGGCGTCGGCGTCAATGCGACCTCGCCCGACGAGCTCCGGCGTGCCGTCAACGAGGCAATGGATTCCGGCAAGCCGACGCTTATCAACGCGGTGATCGACCCGGCTTCCGGCAGCGAGTCTGGCCGCATCGGCAATCTCAATCCGCAAAGCGCGCTGAAGAAGAAGTAGGAGCAACTGTCGTCCCCGCGAAAGCGGGGACCCAGTAAACACCAAGTTTTCAAGTCACCCTGAAATCGAACCGAATGTGAGCACTGGATGCCCGCCTTCGCGGGCATGACAGGAAGAGATAGTGGAGGACACGACGATGGCCCAGAAGAAACCAAGCAAGCAAGCCAAGGCGAAAGCCGCGGCCAAAAAGGCGACCAAGAAGCCCGCCGGTAAAGCGGCGCGCGCCAAGAAGGCGAACGGCAACGGCAAATCTAATAACTTGCCGAAGCCGAGCTCCAAGCCTTACGGCCAGGCCGGCCGCGCGCTCGACGGTCTGAAGATTCTCGACTTCACGCACGTGCAGTCGGGACCGACCTGCACGCAATTGCTCGCCTACATGGGCGCCGACGTGCTCAAGGTCGAGCGTCCGGGCGGCGGCGACATCACGCGCGGGCAACTGCGCGACGTACCCAACGCCGACAGCCTGTATTTCACCATGCTCAACGGCAGCAAGCGGTCGATCACCATCGACTCCAAGCATCCCAAAGGCATGGATATCCTCAACCGGCTGATCAAGACCTGCGACGTGCTGGTGGAGAACTTCGCTCCCGGCGCGCTCGACCGCATGGGGCTGACCTGGGACTACGTCCACAAGCTCAACCCGCGCATGATCGTGGCCTCGGTCAAGGGCTTCGGCCCGGGCCCGTACGAGGACTGCAAGGTCTATGAGAACGTCGCGCAATGCGCCGGCGGTTCGGCGTCGACCACAGGCTTCCGCGAAGGTCCGCCGCTGGTCACCGGCGCGCAAATTGGCGATTCGGGAACCGGCTTGCATCTCGCGCTCGGCATCATGGCGGCGCTCTATCAGCGCAACCGCACCGGCCGCGGCCAGAAGGTGCTGTGCGCCATGCAGGACGGCGTGCTCAATCTCGCGCGCGTGAAATTGCGCGACCAGCAGCGTCTCGCCCACGGCCCGCTAACCGAATACAGCCAGTACAGCGAAGGCATTCCGTTCGGCAAGGCGGTGCCGCGTGCCGGTAACGACTCCGGCGGCGGTCAGCCGGCCTGGCTGCTCAAGTGCAAGGGCTGGGAGACCGATCCCGACGCTTACATTTATTTCATCACCCAGGCGCCGGTGTGGGGCGAGATCTGCGACCTGATCGGCGAGCCGACCTGGAAGACCGATCCGGACTATGCCACGCCGAAGGCGCGTCTGCCGCGGCTGAAAAAGATTTTCGCACGGATCGAGGAATGGACCATGACCAAGACCAAGTTCGAGGTCATGGAGATCTGTAACGCGGTCGATATTCCGGTTGGACCGATCCTGTCGATGAAGGAGATCGCCGAGGATGAGTCGCTGCGCAAGACCGGCACGGTGGTCGAAGTCGATCACCCGACCCGCGGCAAGTACCTGACTGTCGGCAATCCGATCAAGCTGTCGGATTCGCCCGCCGACGTGCGGCGCTCGCCGCTCTTGGGCGAGCACACCGAGGAAATCCTGACCAAGGTGCTGGGCTACAAGGCCTCGGAGCTCAACGAGATCAAGGCGTCGGGGGCGATCACGCCGCCGAAGAAGGAAGAGAAGGCGGCGTAGGCTTTCTTGTCCCGGACGCGGTGCGGCACGAAGTGATGCACCGCTGATCCGGGACCGTCGCGCACGCGGAGCTTGTTACGGTCCCGGGTCTGCAGCGCACCGCTTCGTGCTGCGCTGCGCCCGGGACAAGTAAGAAAATTCGGGAGAGGTTTAAAATGCGTATCGTCGTTCACGGCCAGCAGGCCTTCGGCAAGGCCGGCGCCGGAAAAAGAAGGCGCCAAAATCGATCCGCTCAAGGAAGCCGCGCTGGCCGCCAAGCTGCCGGTCTATCAGCCGGCCTCCTACAAGGACCCCAAGGTCTGGGAAGAGTTCAAGGCGCTCAAGCCCGATCTGCAAGTGATGGCTTTCGTCACGCTGTTCGTGCCGGAGGACTTCCTCAACATCCCGACGCACGGCTCGATCCAGTATCACCCCTCGCTGCTGCCGGCCTATCGCGGCGCCAGTGCCATCAACTGGCAGATCATCAAGGGCGAGAAGGAAGCCGGCCTGTCGATCTTCTGGCCGGACAATGGGCTCGATACCGGCGACATCCTGACGACGCGGAAAACGCCGATCGGTCCCACCGATACGCTCGGCACCGTCTACTTCGACCGCCTGTTCCCGATGGGCGTCGAAGCCATGCTGGAAGGCGTCGATCTGGTGAAGGCCGGCAAGGCGCCGCGCATCAAGCAGGACCACGCCAAGGCCACCTACGAAGGCAAATGCGGTCCGGGCAATGCCAAGATCGATTGGGGCAAGCCCTGGGAGCAGATCGATCGCCTGATCCGCGGCTGCAATCCGGCGCCCGGCGCCTGGTGCACGTTCGACGGCAAGCCGGTCAAGATCTTCGATGCCAAGCCGCTGCCGGCGCGCGATCCGAAAGGCATCGCCGGCAAGCTCGGCGAGATCGTCGCCGTCGAAGCCGACGGTTTCACCGTGGTCTGCGCCGACGGCCGCTTCAAGATCGGCCGCGTGCAGCCGGAGGGCGGCAAAAAGATCGACGCGTCCGAATGGACGAAGTCCGCGAACGTCGCTGTCGGGGCGAGGTTCGCCTGATATCTCCGCAATCAAAATCCTAAATCGCCAGTTCACCGCACCACCATTGGACGGAAAAATCCCATGCCCGCTTCGCAGCATCAAAATCCAAAATCCGACATCGAAATTTCGCAGACCGCCAAGAAACGGCGCATCCTCGACATCGCCAAGGAAAAGCTCGGCATTCAGCCTGAAAACCTCGACCCTTACGGCCACTACAAGGCCAAGGTGTCGATGGATTACGTGAAGTCGCTCAAGGACAAGAAGAACGGCAAGCTGATCTTGGTGACGGCGATCACGCCGACGCCGGCGGGCGAAGGCAAGACCACCACCACCGTCGGTCTCACCGACGCGCTCAACCACATCGGCAAGAAGGCAATGCTGTGCCTGCGCGAGCCTTCGCTAGGGCCGTCGTTCGGCATGAAGGGCGGCGCCGCCGGCGGCGGCTACGCGCAAGTGGTGCCGATGGAAGACATCAATCTGCATTTCACCGGCGACTTCCACGCCATCACCTCGGCGCACAATCTGCTGTCGGCGATGATCGACAATCACATCTATTGGGGCAATGCGCTCGGCATCGACTCGCGCCGCGTCACCTGGCGCCGCGTCATGGACATGAACGACCGCGCGTTGCGCGAGATCGTCTGCTCGCTCGGCGGCGTCGCCAACGGCTATCCGCGAGAAGCCGGCTTCGACATCACGGTCGCCTCCGAAGTGATGGCGATCTTCTGCCTGGCCAAGGACCTGGAAGACCTCAAGGAGCGGCTCGGCAATATCATCGTCGCCTATACCCGCGATCGTAAGCCAGTGCGCGCGCGCGACCTCAAGGCGCACGGGGCGATGGCGGCGCTTCTGAAGGAAGCGATCGCGCCCAATCTGGTGCAGACGCTGGAAGGCACGCCCGCCTTCATCCATGGCGGGCCGTTCGCCAACATCGCGCATGGCTGCAACTCGGTGACGGCGACCACCGCCGCGCTCAAGCTCGCCGATTATGTCGTCACCGAAGCCGGCTTCGGCGCCGATCTCGGCGGCGAGAAATTTCTCGATATCAAGTGCCGCAAGGCCGGCCTGTCGCCGGATTGCGTGGTGCTGGTCGCCACCATCCGCGCGCTCAAGATGCATGGCGGCGTCGCCAAGGCCGATCTGAAGAAGGAAGACCTCAAGGCGCTGGAGGCCGGCATGGCCAATTTGCAGCGTCACGTCGAGAACATCAAGAAATTCGGCATCCAGCCGGTGGTCTCGATCAACCGCTTCTCGGCCGACAGCGACGCCGAAATCAAGCTGGTCAAGGACGCCTGCGGCAAGCTTGGCGTCGAGGCGATCATGGCCGACCATTGGGCGATGGGCGGCGAAGGCGCCGTCGACGTCGCCAAGGCGGTGGTCAAGATCTGCGACAGCGGCGCGAGCAAGCTCAAGCTGCTCTATCCCGACGAGATGCCGCTGTTCGCCAAGATCGAAACCATCGCCAAGGAAATCTACCGCGCCAAGGCGGTCACCGCCGACAAGTCGGTCAAGGATCAGCTCAAGACCTGGGAAGAGATGGGTTACGGCAAGCTGCCGATCTGCATCGCCAAGACCCAATACAGCTTCTCGACCAACGCCGATTCCAAGGGCGCGCCCAACGATCACGTCATCAATGTGCGCGAGGTGCGCCTCTCGGCCGGCGCCGAGTTCGTGGTGGCGATCTGCGGCGAGATCATGACCATGCCCGGCCTGCCGAAAGTGCCGGCCGCCGACTCGATCGACGTCAACGCGCAGGGCCAGATCGTCGGGCTGTTCTAAAATCGGTCGCGATCATGGCTTCGATCGATTGCGTTGGGGCCCGCCAAAAGCGGGCCCTTTCGCTGTGCAAATTTTACTAAAAATTTTAGCTTTTTGCGCGGTTCTCATAGAACGACTTTTTGGAACTTGCCGCTACGTTGCTCAAGCGTTCGGCTTCCAGCCGATATCCCGATGCGGGATCACAAGTCGAATTCACAATCAATCATTAACCAAAAGCATTGGCCCCATGTTTGACGCCACCCAATCAAACGATACCCGCACAAACGCAGAAAACCTTTCGCTGATCGATGAAGTGATCCGCGCGGTTGCTACTGGCAGCGTGCAGCAACGCCTGCGGATACTTCAGCGTGTCACCGACCTGTTCGTGGCGGGTTCGCACAGCTATTCCAGCGCGCAGTTGGCGCTGTTCGATGACCTGCTGCGGCAGCTAGCGGTCGATATCGAAGTTAGCGCGCGCGCAAAGCTCGCCCATCGGCTGGTGGACATACCCGGCGGTTCTCCCAAAGTCATCCGCATGCTCGCCTTCGACGACGAGATCGAGGTGGCCGGACCGGTGCTCGCCAAATCGCCGCAGTTGAGTGACGAAGATCTGGTCGAAAACGCCACCAGCAAGAGCCAAAAGCACCTTCTTGCCATTGCCCAGCGCCTGAAGTTGAGCGAGGCCGTCACCGACGTCCTGGTCGAGCGGGGCGATCGCCGCGTGGTCCATAAAGTGGCGAGCAACAAAGGCGCACGCTTCTCCTTGGCCGGTTACGGCAAGCTCACGAACCGCGCGCGTCACGACCGCAGGCTGACGTTGGTGCTCGGTCAGCGCAGCGATATTCCGCGTCAATATTTTATCAGGCTGCTCGCAACCGCTTCCGCATCCGTGCGCGCCAAGCTTGAGGCGGCCAATCCACAGGCGGCTGCCGCGATCCGCAACACCATCGACGAAGTCGCCACCGCCATGCAAAAGGAAGCCCGCGTGGCTTCGCACGAATACAGTGCCGCGCTGCGGGACGCCAACCGCCGGCATAACATTGACCCCGTCACGGAAACCAATGTCCACGCCACCGCGCGGGCGCAAGAATTCGAAAGGACAGTGGTCGCGTTGTCGAAATACGGCCGTTTCCCGGTCGATCTGGTCGAGCGTGCTTTGCTCGATGAAGGCGCGGATATGATTCTGATTCTCGCCAAGGCCGCCGGATGTTCCTGGCTGACCGCCAAGGAGCTGTTGGCGATGTATCATGCCAAGCGCAATTTGACGCCGGACGATCTCACGCGAGCCTTCGAGCGATACAAGAAGCTGAGCCAGGAAACGGCGCAGAGCATAATTAAATTCCATGGACGGCGTATGAAAATGAAGGCGCTGGAAACCTCGGCTGAGAAAACACCGGTTTCCGCGAAGTCCGCTCCGCCCGCGGCTCGCGGCCTTGCCGAAGTTTCGGCTTGATGGCGGCATCACGGCGCGCGCGCAGCGCCCCGAGTGTTGCGCCGGATTAGTTGTCCAGCGTCGTCGCCACGCGCTTGGCTTCCGCCACCAGCGCGGCGGTGATCGGCATCATCGGTTCGCGCGACGGCACCACCAGGCCGATGGTCTGCACCGCCTCCGGCTGCGTGATCGGAATGGCCCGCAGCGTTTCGGTCAGCCCCAGGGTCTCCGCCAGCTTGGCCGGCATGACGCTGGCCCAGCGGCCGGTGCGCACATGCGAGAACAGCAGGATCATTGAATCCGATTCCAGCGTCGGGCGTGAATCGCCGCCGGCGCTTTTGAGCAGGCGGTCGATGATGCGCCGGTTCTGCATGTCGGGCGTGAGCAGGCAGAGCGGCACCTGCGCCACCTCGGCCCAGGTGACGCTGTCGCGGTTGCCCAGCGGCGCATCGGCCGAGGTGAGCAACTGGTAGCGTTCGCGGTAGAGCGGCACGGTGCTGACGCGGCCGAGCGGTTCGTTCTCGACGTAAGTGATGCCGGCGTCGATCTCGAGATTTTCCAAAAGGTCGAGCACCTCGATCGAGGTGCGCGAATAGATGGTGAACTGAACGTTGGGATGGCGCAGGCGGTAGGGCGTGGTGAGCGCGGCCACCATCGCCAGCGCGGTCGGAATCGCGGCGATGCGCAGGCGGCCGGTCAGGCCGTGCCGCAGCGAATTGATCTCCTCGCGCATGGAGCGGGTGTCGCCGACGATGCGGCGCGCCCACTCGAGCACCCGCTGGCCCTCCGGGGTGAAACCCTGGAAGCGCGAGCCGCGGTTCACCAGCAGCACGCCCATCTGTTCTTCCAGCTGCTTGACGCCGGCCGATAGCGTCGGCTGCGTCACGCCGCAGGCCTCGGCGGCGTGGCCGAAATGTTTTTCCCGCGCCAACGCCAGGATGAAGCCGAGTTTGTCGATCAAGCTGTTATGCCTTCAATTTCAGGTGGTTAGCCGTAGCGGTATGATTTAACTCGCTTAAATAATCCGCAGCAACCACCTTATCATTGATAGAGTTTCTCTATCAATTGATATCAATCACGGGATTGTCTTGGAATCGAAACGGCTTCAAGTCATGGCCTGGGAGATCGCCATGAATATGCAAACGCCGCTGCGTTCCAACGGCAACGGTGCCGGCCGCCGCAAGCCGCCGCGCACGCCGAAGGGCCGTCAGCTCGACCCGGCGGCGCTCACCGAGGTACAGGCGTTGCTGACCGACCGGCCGCGCCGGCGCGATCTGCTCATCGAGCATCTGCATCTGATCCAAGACCGTTACGGTTGTCTCGCGGCCGGCCATCTCGCCGCGCTCGCCTTCGAGATGAAGATGGCGCTCACCGAAGTCTATGAGGTCGCCACCTTCTACGCGCACTTCGACGTGGTGAAGGATGGACCGCCGCCGCCGGCCATCACTGTGCGCGTGTGCGATTCATTGTCCTGCGCCATGGCCGGCGCGGAAGCGCTGTTGCAAAAGCTGCCGGCCATCCTCGGCAAGGACGTGCGCGTGCTGCGCGCGCCTTGCATGGGCGCCTGCGATCGCGCGCCGGTCGCCGCCGTCGGGCATTTGCAGACGTTCAAGGCCACGGCCGACACGATTGCCGCCGACGTGAAGGCGCACAAGCATCCGCACGCCTGGAAGCCGCTCGCCGACTTCGCCGCCTACCGCAACAGCGGCGGCTATGCGCTGCTCAAGGCATGCTTGGATGGTACGCGCAGGCGCGACGACATCATCAAGATCGTCAGCGACGCCGGCCTTCGCGGCATGGGCGGCGCCGGTTTCCCGACCGGACGCAAATGGTCGCTGGTGCGCGCGGAGCCGGCGCCGCGCCTGATGGCGGTGAACTGCGACGAAGGCGAGCCCGGCACCTTCAAGGATCGCTTTTATCTCGAGCGCGATCCGCATCGCTTCATCGAGGGCATGCTGATCGGCGCCTGGGTGATCGAGGCGCCCGACACCTATCTCTACATCCGCGACGAATATCCGGAACTGCGGCTGATGGTGGCCGAGGAAATCGCCAAGATCGAAGAGGTGGGCCTTGCCGCGCACACCAAGCTGCATCTGCGGCGCGGCGCCGGCGCCTACATCTGCGGCGAAGAGTCGGCGATGATCGAGTCGATCGAAGGCAAGCGCGGCCTGCCGCGCCATCGCCCGCCATACGTGGCGCAGGTCGGCCTGTTCGGCCGCCCGACCTTGGAGCAGAACGTCGAGACGCTGTTCTGGGTGCGCGACATTATCGAGAAGGGGCCAGAGTGGGCGACGGCGCAGGGCCGTCACGAGCGCAAGGGCTTCCGCAGTTTCTCGGTGTCGGGTCGAGTCAAAGAGCCGGGCGTCAAGCTGGCGCCGGCCGGCATCACCGCGCGCGAACTGATCGACGAATTCTGCGGCGGCATGGCCGATGGCCATACCTTCAAGGGCTACCTGCCGGGCGGCGCCTCCGGCGGCATCCTGCCGGCGAAGATGGCCGACATCCCGCTCGATTTCGGAACCTTGGAACCGCACGGCTGCTTCGTCGGCTCGCACGCGGTTGTGATTTTGTCGGACCAGGACGACATGAAAGCGGTGGCGCTCAATTTGATGAAATTCTTCGAGGACGAGAGCTGCGGCCAGTGCACGCCCTGCCGCGCCGGCACCGAGAAGGCCGCGAAGTCGATGGCGACGGGCCCGTGGGATGTTTCGCTGCTCACCGAACTGTCGGCCGCCATGCGCGACGCCTCCATTTGCGGCCTCGGCCAGGCGGCGCCCAATCCGCTGCTGTGCGTGCTGAAGTATTTTCCGGAAGAACTATCGAAACCGCTGGGGAGTTGGTGATGGTGAAACGGCGCCGCCCATTCAGTGTCGTCCCCGCGCAGGCGGGGACCCATAACCACGTATCAATCGAGAGGGCACGGCGTATAGGCCCCCGCCTGCGCGGGGGCGACGAAAGAAAGTCAGAGCGATGACGGATAAGAACGGACAAAAGTCGGTCACCTTCATCCTCGACGGCCGCGAGGTCGAGGCGCTCGACGGCGAGACCATCTGGCAGGTGGCCAAGCGTCTCGGCACCGACATCCCGCATCTGTGCTATTCGCCCGAGCCCGGCTATCGCGCCGACGGCAACTGCCGCGCCTGCATGGTCGAGATCGAGGGCGAGCGCGTGCTCGCCGCGAGCTGCATCCGCAAGCCTTCCCCCGGCATGAAGGTGAAGGCTGCCTCCGAGCGCGCCAAGAGCGCGCGGCGGATGGTGTTCGAGCTGCTGATCGCCGACCAGCCGGACCGCAAGACGCAAGCGCACGACCCGCAGTCGAAATTCTGGGCCTGGGCCGACCGCATGAATGTGGCCAGCAGCCGCTTCGGCAAGCGTCACATGCCTTCGCCCGACCGCAGCCATCCGGCCATGGCGGTCAATCTCGACGCCTGCATTCAGTGCAATCTCTGTGTGCGCGCCTGCCGCGAAGTGCAGGTCAACGACGTCATCGGCATGGCCGGCCGCGGCCACGCCGAGAAGATTGTGTTCGACTTCGACGACCCGATGGGCGCCTCGACGTGTGTCGCCTGCGGCGAATGCGTGCAGGCCTGTCCGACCGGCGCGCTGATGCCGGCGACGCTGGTGGACGACAAGAATGTGCGCACGCAATTCCCCGACCGCGAGGTGCACAGCGTGTGCCCCTATTGCGGCGTCGGCTGCCAGCTCACCTACCAGATCAAGAACGACAAGCTCATCAACGTGGTCGGCCGTGACGGACCGGCGAATCAAAAAAGACTCTGCGTGAAGGGCCGCTTCGGCTTCGACTATGTCAGCAATCCGCAGCGCCTGTTGAAGCCGCTGGTGCGCAAGGACGGTGTTGCGAAAGCCGCCGACGACCTGGTCGATCCTGCGAACCCCTATACGCATTTCCGCGAAGCCACCTGGGAGGAGGCGATGGCGCGCGCCGCCTCCGGCCTCAAGAAAATCCGCGACCGCGACGGCGCCAAGGCGCTGGCCGGCTTCGGCTCGGCCAAGGGCTCCAACGAAGAGGCCTATCTGTTCCAGAAGCTGGTGCGCACCGGATTCGGCACCAACAATGTCGACCACTGCACGCGGCTCTGTCACGCCTCCTCGGTGGCGGCGCTGTTGGAAGGCGTCGGCTCGGCGGCGGTGACCGCCACCTTCAACGAATGCAGGAATTCCGACGTCATCGTCGTCATCGGCGCCAACCCGACCGAGAATCACCCCGTAGCCGCCACCTTCTTCAAGCAGGCGGCCAAGC
>JACQDO010000201.1 GCA_016201085.1 Hyphomicrobiales bacterium
TGTTTCTCGGCTTCGGCGGCCGTCTGGCGTTTCTCCAGCTCGCTCATCGCCTCCTGCAGAACTTCCGGATGCGCGATCAGATAGTCATGCACGATGCGCTCGATCTCGCTCTTCTGCGGCGCGGTAAAATCTTGGGCGTGCGAGACTTGCGGCATTGCGAGCGCCAGCACCGCGGCACAGGCGGCGGCGATCAGGCGCGGGCTCGATGTCATGGATCGGGTCCTTTGTGAATGGATCAGCGGGGGGTGTTGCGGGCAGCAGGCGGCTTGACGTTGACGATGTCGTCGGCCCGCACCCAGGCCGGCGAGCCGACGGGCAGCCGTGTCTTGGCGCGTGCCGCCAATTGACGCGCGGTGACGATATCGCCGCGGGTGAAGGCGGCCTGCGCGGAGGCAAGGTCGGCATTGGCAAGATCGCCCTTGCGGCCATAGGCCATGGCGAGTTGGGCATAGGCTTCCGGCGCATCGGGCTCACGCAGGATGGCCGAGCGCAACAGTCCGGCAGCTTCCTCGGCGACCGCTTTGTTGTTGGTCGCGTTGAGCGCCTGCGCCAGCATGATCTCGATCAGCGGAGAGCCATGCGAAAGCTGTGCCGCGCGGCGCAACGGCGCCACCGCATCGGCCGGACGTCCGCCTTCCAGCAGCGCCTGGCCCTTGAGCTCGAAGAAATACGGATTGTTCGGCTGCGCCTGGGTCAATTCGTCGATCAGCGGCAGCGCGCGGGCGAGACCTGCATGTCGATAGGCCGAGATGGCGCGTGCGTAGCGCGCCGGCAGGCTGTGGTCGCCGAGCGGGTAGCGGCGCGCGACAGTGTCGGGCCGGTCCATGAAGCCGGACAGCTTCGCCCGCATCATGTCATGACGCAGTTGCAGCTCGGCCGAATCCTTGTGCTCCCAATAGGGGCTCGCCTTGGCGATCGCGGACAGCGCGGCGACGCGTTCGGCCGGCATCGGATGGGATTGCAGGTAGGGATCGATGTGACGCGAATTGAACAGCGATTCATTCGTCAGATGCGTGAACAATTCCACCATGCCCCTGGGCGATTGACCGGTGGCATTGAGGAATTTGACGCCGGCATGGTCGGCCTGGTCTTCCTGCGTGCGCACGTAGGCCAGCAGCGTGCGCTGGATCGCCGACTGCGGCGCCATGATCGCCGCCGCGCCGACGTCGCCCGCGCCGGAGCGCGCGCCCGCCACCATGGCGCCGACGCCGAGCAGCATGGCCACGATCGACGCGGTCTGCGCCTGGGCGAGCTGTTCGCGCAGCTTCATCAGATGGCCGCCGGCCAAATGGCCGGTTTCGTGCGCGAACACGCCGATGATCTCGTTCGGCGTCTTGGCGTCGAACAGCGCGCCGGCATTGATGAAGATATGGCGGCCGTCCATCACGAAGGCGTTGAACGAGCGATCGCCGAGCACGACCACCCGGACGTTCTGCTTGGCGAGGCCGGCGGCGCGCAGGATCGGCTGCGCGTAATCGCGCAAGAGCTGCTCGATCTCGGCATCGCGGATCACCGGCATGCCGCGCAGCGCCGCGTCCTGGGCACGCGCCGGGCTAACCGAAGGGGCGATACCGGCGGCCGCCACCGCGAAGGCGGTCAGCAGCGTCATGGCACGGCCTAAGACGCCGCGTGAAACGCGGCCGGTGGCCCGCCCTGCTGGCGCACGAGCCTTGGTCCTGATAGGTGTGCGGTCTTCGCTCATGCCGAATTTCGCCAATGGATCAGCGGATAGGCGCGAAACTAGTGACGCGCCGGATAGCGGTCAACGCAAGCTACGATCACGACCGAGTCATGAATAACGCATGGCCCAAGCAGACCCAAAAAGCCGCCGAATACGGCAACAGCGGGGCGGGGGGCGTGTCCAGGGTGCCAATTTACCATGCTTGAGACGGCAAAACAGCTGTTGATGCCCGCCAAACGCAGCAATGTGCCGCCGTTTATCGTCATGGACGTGATGGCGGCGGCGGCGCAGCGCGAGGCCGCCGGACATCGGGTCGTCCATCTGGAGGTAGGCCAGCCGGCGGCGCCCGCCCCGGCAACGGCGCTTGCGGCAGCACAGGCGGCGCTCGCCCATGGCCGCATTGGCTATACCGAGACGCTGGGCATCCCCTCGCTGCGGGCCCGCATCGCGCGGCATTACCGCGACATATATAACCTGGCGCTCGACCCAGCCCGCGTGGTGGTCACCACCGGCTCCTCGGGCGGCTTCATCCTGGCGTTCCTAGCCCTGTTCGAGGCCGGCGACCTGGTGGCGCTGGCCAATCCCGGCTACCCGCCTTACCGGCACATCCTGTCCGCGCTCGGCTGCCAGCCGGTGCTGATCGAAACTTCCGAACAGACGCGCTGGGCGCTGTCGGCCAAGGCGCTGATTGCCGCCCACCGGGCAAGCCCGCTCAAAGGCGTGGTGATCGCCAGCCCCGCCAACCCGACCGGCACCATGATGGACGCCGACGCGCTGGCGCGGCTGATCGCGGTGGCGGAAGCCGAAGGCATCCGCGTGATCTCCGACGAGATCTATCACGGCCTCGATTATGCATTCGCGGCCGAGACCGCGGCCAAGCTGTCGGAGCGCGCGCTGGTGATCAACTCGTTCTCGAAATATTTCTGCATGACCGGCTGGCGCATCGGCTGGATGGTGGTGCCCGAGAGTTTGGTGCGCACCGTCGACCGATTGCAGGGCAATCTGGCGATCTCGGTGCCGACGCTGTCGCAGATCGCGGGCGAGGCCGCCTTCGACGGGCGCGCGGAAATGGAAGCCGTCAAGCACGGCTACGAGGAGAACCGGCGCATTCTCACCGACGGCCTGCCGAAGGCCGGCCTCGACAAGTTCCTTCCCGTGGACGGCGCCTTCTATCTCTACGCCGACATCCGGCGCTTCTCCGACGACAGCCTGGATTTTGCCAAGCGCATGCTGAACGAGGCCGGCGTGGCGGCGACGCCCGGCATCGATTTCGATCCGATCGACGGCAAGCATTTCATGCGCTTCTGCTACGCCGGCTCGGCCGCCGAGATGCATGAGGCGGTGGAGCGGATTGGCAAGTGGCTGGCGGCAGCGCGGTAAACTGGATGTCGCCTCAACGTTTCACGAATGTTTTTCGGGAATGCCTCTGGCAAACCTATCGCAAGAAATGCTTTTACTGCGAAGGCGAGCTAATGCTTGCCGATATGTGTGTGGATCATGTTTTGCCTGAATTCTTGGCGAGAGCGTACACCCAACGACAAACCATCCTCAATCGCATTGGTATTGATGGCAACTTCGACATCTTAAGCTTTGAAAACCTTGCTCCCTCCTGCGCAGTCTGCAACACGAAGAAGGGTGAGGCCATTCTGCCAGATGGTAGCGTTGCAATTTTTCTAGCGAAAGTGCGGGACAAGGCACCGGCTCTCGAGGAGTCGCTTAAGAAACAGCGCAGCACCCGTGATTTGTAGAACACACTAAGGCTGATCGCGCGGTCGATTGACGACGGAAATTATACACACGAACAGCTTGTGCGAGCACTAGAGCATTATCGCAGACTTCCTGACGGGATTTCTGGCTCTAGTGGAAATGCTCCGCCACCATCACCCGAATTGTTCCGGCTGAATATGCTTATTCGTGAGCCCAGCAAAATTGTTTTCTCGGTGCATGCCATCGAGCAGATGAGAGAGCGGCAGGTCTCTATCACGGATATTTATGAAATGATTTTCCAAAGCATCGGCGCTTCTACAGCGACCCTTCAGCGCGAAATGGGCTCAGATGGCAAATATGTTGTTCGGGGCCCGGACAAGCTGCGAGTAGTTTTCAAACCTTCAAACGAATCTATTAAAGTCTTGACCGTCTACCATAAGGCGTAAGAAGCGCCGATTTCTTATCGGCTAGTGTGCCAAGTGTTATTGGCTTAAAAGTCCACGTCCAATTCCACCACCTCGTCCGGCTCCGTCTCGGCGGCGGCGAGCCATTCCTGCATTGGCGCGTCGCCATGATCGCCTTGCAATAGCTGGCGCAGTCGCTGTCGAGCTTTACATCGTAAGTGAGGAAGCGCGTCACCCCCGACGCGAACATGGCGTCGGCCATTACGGCGTGTTCAGCGGGCGGACCTGGCAGCAGCAGATTTATCCGATGGTGAAGAACGTCATTCTGCAGAGCGATTAGAACTCGCTCTGCAGGCCAGGACATCAGCGACGCAATTCCGTCAGCGCACGCCCAACAGGCGCTGAAACAACGTGCCGCCGAGAAAGCGCGAGAACACGATGAAGTAGAGGATGATGATCGCGAACAAGATCAACGCCGGCCCGCCTTGGAGGCTGAAGCCTTCCTCGGTGAGACTGCCGGTCATGTAGCCGATGGCGTAGTCGCCGATGAACAGCACGAAAATAAAATCGAGAATGGCGGCGACCACTTTGCGCCAAGTGGACACGTGCTTGGGCTGAGACACAGCGGTTTGCGACATGGGGCACCTTTTATTTTGCGTGGCGATGACGACGCGCGGCAGAGCATTCAACCTTCCGGCTTCCTCAACTTGACGTTCAACATGATGGGTTTCCACTCACCCTCCGAAACCATGAAGTCGAGTTCGTAGTTCACGCGGCTCGGTCTGGTATCGAAATAGCCGCGCAAAATGAGCGCGCCGCGGCTGTCGATCTTGGCCTCGCTGGCGGCGACCGGCGCTTTTGCCGCGATCAGGTCCCAGTCGATTTTCTGATCGGCAAAACTCTTGAACGCCAGCTTCAGCTTGTCCGGGGTGATCTGATCGCGAAACTGCTTCGCCAGCTTGGCATGCAGGACCGCGTAATTACCGGTGACGTTGGCATCGTTGAGCGTCAGCAGTGCGGTCTTGATCAGGATCTCCTGCTGGGTCGCGCCTGGGATCTTGTCTTGCGCGAGTGCCGGCGTGAGCAGCAAAAGAGCGCTCATTACGGCGCCCACCAAATGCAATCGCATGGTCGTTCTCCCGCGCCGATGTTGACGATGTTTTATTGCAGAATCCGAGCGAGGCGGCATTGCGCTCGATCAAGGACGAAATGTCGCATCCGCGCTGTCGATGATTTCGCGCCGACTGGAAGCGAGCGTTTCGGTTGCGTCCGTTTGCCGCTGCTAGAGACGGGTCAGCCTTGTTGTCTGATTCACATCAATGCATCGGCGGCGCATTTGTGCTTTTATTTTTGCGTACGTTGGAATGGCTCGTTGTTGAGGAGCTTCGGAGCTTTTCCGAGGCGCACTTCCAGGACGCTCTTGGGTCGGCATTGTCCCCCGCTTCCGCCCGTCGCCCGAGAGCGCCTTTTTTTGTGGGCAAGGGGCTGGGACAGACGATTTTCGAGCCAAATCTGCAACGCAAACCGCGCTCTAGCAAAACATAATCTAGATTAACATTGCGGCCTTAGAGTTTTGGTCATCGTTGCTTAGCGATCTTCTCTCATCGTTGTTTAGTGAATAATCGGCAAGATGAGCGCGATAGCGGGAAATTATTTCGCCCTTCATCTCATCCACAATTGAAATGCCTGAAACAGAGCAGACAGAAAGTCCTCGCTCGCCGACGAATTCGCTGTCCGCGTTTCTATTCGGTGACGGCGTCAGCCTTAACGATCTCGAAGAGCAGGAACGGCGTCGTATCAGGGTCGCGCAGATCGGTGCCGTGGTTCAGCTCGTTCCGCTGACCATGACGATCAATATTTTGAACGCATCGGTCATCGCCTACGCTTTCTGGGACACAGGGTCCAACATATTCCTCGGCTTTTGGGTCCTGATGATCGCGTTACAGGCCGGCATCGCGCTGGTGTCGTGGCGGCAGAAGCGCGACAAGCCACCGACCGGCGCCTCCGCGCGCGCGGTCCGGCGCGCGGTCCTGCATGCGGC
Source organism: Hyphomicrobiales bacterium (assembly GCA_016201085.1). Classification (GTDB taxonomy): domain Bacteria; phylum Pseudomonadota; class Alphaproteobacteria; order Rhizobiales; family Xanthobacteraceae; genus Pseudolabrys. The sequence continues at coordinate 5,834 of JACQDO010000201.1, forward strand.
ATTGCTCGGGCTGACCTGGGGCGCGGCGCCACTCGCACTTTTTCCTCAGGCCGACACCATTCATCAGTTGGTGCTTGCCGCCATGGTAGCCGGGATGGCGTCCGGCGGTGCTTTCTGTCTGTCGACGGTGCCGAACGCAGGCCTCGCCTATACGTGGACGCTGGTTTTGGCGGCCGGCATTGCGCTGCTGGAAACCAACGACAGGATATTTGCCGTCACGGCGTTCATGCTCCTCGTCTACGCGGTGTATGTCTCGCGCAATCTTGTCGCGCACGGCGTGCTCTTCGCCCGCCATCTGCGCGATCAACTCAAGCTCGAAGCGCAGCGTGAAGTCATCAGTCTTCTGCTCAACGATTTCCAGGAACACGCCAGCGACTGGCTGTGGGAAACCGACGCCAAGGGCATGCTTGTCGATGTGTCGGATCGCTTCGCGGAAGCCGCCGGGCAGGCGCCCACCACGCTGCAAGACCGCAAATTTATCGAGGTCATCGGCAGCCGCAGTCTATATCGCTCACCCGAGTTGCAGGACATCCGCAAGCGCATGGCCGCCGGCGCTTCGTTCCGCGACGTCGTGCTACCGGTAACGCTGGGCAGTGAACGGCGCTACTGGATGCTGTCCGCAAAACCGGTGTTCGACGGCAGCGGCCAGTTAACCGGCTATCACGGCTTCGGTACCGATGTGACCGACAAGAAGCTGGCGGAAGAACGTATCACCCGTCTCGCCCGCTACGATACGGTGACCGGGCTGCCGAACCGGACGTATTTCCATGAAGAGGTCGACCGCATACTGACCGATGCGCGCGAGCGCAACCGGTCGGTCGCGATGTTGTATCTCGATCTCGACCGGTTCAAGTCGATCAATGACACCCTCGGCCATCACGTCGGCGACGTTCTGCTCAGCCATGTCGGCAAGCGTCTGCGCGCCTGCGTGCGCGATCGCGACATCGTGGCAAGGCTCGGCGGCGACGAGTTCGCCATTCTGCAGTCCTGCGTCGATCAGCCGGTCGACACCATGATCCTTGCACGCCAGATCATCGACGCATTCAAGGTGCCGTTCAGGCTCGATCATGGCGATATCGCGATCGGCACCAGCATCGGCATCGCGGCGGCGCCCGGCGACGGATGGTCGGCCGCGGCGATGATGAAGAAGGCCGATATGGCGCTCTACAGCGCCAAGGCGGATGGCGCCGGCGTCTATCGCTTCTTCGAGCCGGAGATGGAAGCCTGGGCGCACCGCCGCCGCGCGCTGGAAGAGGGGTTGCGCTCGGCCCTCGACAACGGCGAGCTGCACCTCGTCTACCAGCCGCTGGTCGACATGAACGGTTGGCGGATCGCCGGCTGCGAGGCGCTGGCGCGCTGGACATCGGCCGAATGGGGCGCGGTGTCGCCGGCGGAATTCATCCCGGTCGCGGAAGCAACCGGGCTGATCGAACCGATCGGCGAATGGGTGCTGCGCGAAGCGACCAAGACCGCGCGCCATTGGCCCGCCGACACCGTCGTCGCCGTCAATCTGTCGCCGGTGCAATTCAAGAATCAGAAATTGCTGGCGACCGTGGTTGCCGCCCTGGCGGAAAGCGGGCTGCCGCCGCACCGTCTCGAGTTGGAAATGACCGAGTCGATTTTCATCGATGGCGGCGAGCAGGCCAAGGAAATATTGAAAAACCTTCGCACGCTCGGCGTGCGCACCTCGCTCGACGATTTCGGCACCGGCTACTCGTCGCTCAGCTATCTGCTGCGCTTCCCGTTCGACAAGATCAAGATCGACAAGTCGTTCATCGACGACGTGGCGGCCAAGGACGAGAGCCTGGCGATCATCCACGCCATCGTTGCGCTCGCCGACGCGCTCGGCATGTCGACGACGGCGGACCCACGCGCAGTCGAGCGATCCACGCGCCGGAATAACTAAGCGCCGTGTGGCCGGCTGAAGGACGCCGGCAGGCGCCTGCGCTCAGCCCTTTGCTTTCAGCGAATTGAACAGGTCGAAGGCGTCCTTCGGCCGCGTGTTCTCGTGCACCACGGCGCCGACCGCCGCGAGCATGGCCTTGGGCGCCGCGGACTGGAAGATGTTGCGGCCCATGTCGACGCCGGCGGCGCCGCGGCTCACGGCATTATAGGCCATGGTGAGGGCGTCGAGTTCGGGCAATTTCTTGCCGCCGGCCATGACGATCGGCACCGGGCACGACGAGGTGACGGTTTCGAAGCCGTCGTCGACGTAATAGGTCTTCACATATTGCGCGCCGAGCTCGGCGATCATGCGGCAGGCGAGGCGAAAATATTGCGCGTCGCGCACCATGTTTTTGCCGACCGCGGTGACGCCCATCACCGGCATGCCGACGCGTAGGCCGGCGTCGACCAGCCGCGTCATGTTGTGGATCGAGCGCGTCTCGTGCTCGCCGCCGACGAAGATCTGGATGCCGACGCCGGCGGCGTTGAGCCGCACAGCATCGTCCATGTCCATGGCGATCTGCTCGTCGGACAATTCCTCGCGCAGGATGCTGGGGCCGCCGCTGGCGCGCAGCACCATC
>JACQDO010000038.1 GCA_016201085.1 Hyphomicrobiales bacterium
AGAAGAGCTTGGCTGGCCGTGCCAGGTTCCGGACCAAGGTCAAAGGGTCGAACTTACATGAGCAACACCCGCCCGACAGAAACAAATACCATTAGGGCGCGCCGCCTCGGCCTGGACACGCAGTTCGAGGCCGTCGTGTTCATGCGCAAAGATTGCCACGTCTGCCGTTCCGAAGGCTTCAGCGCGCATGCGCGGGTGCTGCTATGTCACGACGGACACCAGGTCATCGCCACTCTCTATCAAGTGACCGGAGATCTCATCGCGCATAACGAAGCGGCGCTGTCGGAATCCGCATGGAGCCGTCTTGGCATGAAAGACGGCGACCGCATCGTCGTGACGCACCCGGATCCGCTCGATTCTCTCAGCCATGTGCGGAGCCGCATTTACGGGCACGATCTTGGCGAGTCGTCCTTTCACGCGATCATCGAGGATATCGTGGAGGGCAAATATTCCGACATCGATCTGTCGTCGTTTATTACCGCCTGCGCGGCGCGGCCTCTCGATCACAAGGAAATCCTCGCGCTGACCCATGCGATGGTGGAAGCCGGCGAGAGATTGAGATGGCCAGCCGGTATCGTCGTCGATAAGCACAGCGTCGGCGGGCTCCCTGGAAATCGCACAACGCCGATCATCGTGGCAATCGCAGCCTCGCTCGGCCTCATGATGCCGAAGACATCCTCGCGGGCGATTACCTCGCCGTCGGGTACGGCCGACACGATGGAAACCATGGCGCCAGTCGATCTCGATACGGCGGCCATTCGGCGCGTGGTCGAGCATGAGGGCGGATGCGTCGTGTGGGGCGGTGCGGTCAGGCTGAGCCCTGCGGACGACATTCTGATCCGGGTTGAGAGGGCACTCGACCTCGATAGCGAAGGACAGATGATCGCCTCGGTGCTGTCGAAAAAGATCGCCGCGGGCTCCACCCACCTTGTGCTTGACCTCCCCGTCGGACCAACCGCCAAGGTGCGCAGCCCCGAAGTAGCCCAAGCTCTTGCACAAGGCCTATCCAGCATTGGCGAGACGTTCGGATTGCGTACCAAAGTGGTCGTAGGCGACGGATTGCAGCCTGTCGGCCGAGGCATCGGGCCATCGCTAGAAGCCCGCGATGTTCTGGCCGTTCTGAAGGGCGAGCCGGATGCCCCCGCCGACCTGCGACGGAGGGCGACTGCGCTCACCGGCGCGCTCCTTGAACTCGCCGGCGCCGCCTCCGGCGGCAAAGGCGAGGCAATGGCGGCACGCGAGCTCGACAACGGCCACGCTTGGGCGAAATTCCAGCGTATTTGCGAAGCCCAGGGCGGAATGCGGGTACCGCCAAAGTCGCGTCAGCAACGGCCGATTGCCGCTGAACGACCTGGAAAGGTAGGTGCAATCGACAACCGCCGGATTGCGCGGCTCGCCAAATTGGCCGGCGCACCCGACGACAAGGCGGCCGGAGTCGATTTGCATGTGAAAGTTGGAGATGCGGTTTTGGCCGGACAGCCTTTATGCACCGTCCACGCCGACAGCCCCGGGGAGCTCGCTTACGCCTTCGATTACGCCACGCTGAACCCCGACATCATCACGGTCGATAAGTCATGACCCCGTCAATTTTCATCGCAATGCCGGGCAACGAGGCGGCGGCTGGCACGCTAGCCAAAGCGTATGGCGCCACCATAGGTCAGCTCGAACTGCGTGCCTTCCCCGACGGCGAAAGCTATTTGCGTTTCGACACCGACCTCACCCGCCGGACGCTTGCGATCGTCTGCTCGCTCGATCGTCCCAACGACAAGATTCTGCCTTTGTTGTTTGCGGCGGCGACGGCGCGCGAGCTTGGTGCCGCCAAAGTCGGCCTGGTCGCGCCCTATCTGGCCTATATGCGGCAGGATCGCCGTTTCAAGCCGGGGGAAGCGGTCACCTCACGCGAGGTTGCGCAACTGCTGTCGAATGCTTTCGACTGGCTGGTGACCGTCGATCCGCATCTCCACCGCTATGGCTCGTTGAGTGAAATCTACAGCATTCCGACCCGCGTCGTTCATGCCGCGTCATTGATGGCGGATTGGATCAAGACAAACGTCGCCAACGCGCTGATCATCGGCCCCGACAGCGAGAGCGAACAATGGGTTTCGACCGTGGCCAAGGATGCGGGCGCGCCCTATACGGTTCTTGAGAAGGTTCGCCGGGGCGACCGCGAAGTCGAAATTTCCATACGAAATTTAGGCGACGTCGGTGAACGGACGCCCGTTCTCGTCGACGACATCATTTCAACCGGACGAACGATGCTGGAAACGGTTCGTCTGCTCAAAGCGCGCGGGGATGCCGCTCCGGTTTGTGTCGCCGTGCACGGCCTGTTCGCGGCCGATGCCTATGAAATGCTGATCAAGGCCGGCGCTCGCGTCGTTACATGCAATACGGTGCGTCATACCAGCAATGCGATCGATGTGCATGGCACCTTGGCCAAAGCCCTAGGAACGCTGAGCGTGTCCACCGATTGATGCAGATCATGGCGCAGCGCGAAAAGGTGAACTAGACGAAGGGTGTCGCAGCCCGTCGTAAATGAATGGGAGCGCATATGACCGCCGTTCCGCAAAACACCAGCCCCGTGGTTACTCACGCGGACGCATCGCCAAACATAAAAACCGCAACAACGGCGCACTGTGGCCTATCAGCTTGCGGACATGGTGCGGCTGAAACCAGCGGTGACCGCGATTCATATGCAGTGACAAGCTTCGCCGAGATCATCGACCGCTCGCTCCACGCGACAGCGGCGCGCTTCACGATGGGCCTATCGCCGGCGGCGCTCGCGGAGGCCTATCTCGATTGGGCAACCCATCTGACCTTTTCGCCAGGTAAGCGGCTCCAGCTTATCGATAAGGCGACCAGGAAAGTGGCCCGCTTCAATAACTATGCCTGCCAATGCGCGTTGGAACGCGACGCGGCCAAGTGCTGCTGCATCGAGCCGCTGCCGCAAGACCGACGGTTTGTCGGCGCGGAGTGGCAAAAATGGCCATACAGCTTCATGTATCAAGCCTTCCTGCTCAATCAGCAATGGTGGCACAACGCGACGACCGGCATACGCGGCGTTACGAAACAACATGAAAACATGGTGGAGTTCGGCTCGCGCCAGATACTCGACATGTTTTCTCCTTCGAACTTCCTGCTGACAAATCCCGAGGTCCTTCGGCATACCGTCAACAAGGGCGGAACGAATTTGGTGAACGGCTTCCGAAATTTCGCGGAAGACTGGGAGCGCGCCGTCAGCGGCAAGAGACCGGTTGGCACCGAGAATTTTGTGGTAGGCCGCAACGTGGCGGCGACGCCGGGCAAGGTGATCTATCGAAATCGGCTCATCGAGCTCATCCAATATGCGCCGGCGACCGACAAGGTCAGGCCCGAGCCGGTGCTCATCGTTCCGGCCTGGATCATGAAGTACTACATCCTCGATCTTTCTGCGCAGAACTCGCTGGTGAAGTATCTCACGCAGCAAGGCTTCACCGTTTTCATGATGTCCTGGAAGAATCCCGGTCCGGAGGACCGCGACCTCGGTCTGGACGATTATCGGACTCTTGGCGTCATGGCGGCGCTCGATGCGGTCCGCGCGATCGTGCCGGACCAAAAAGTGCATGCCGTCGGTTATTGCCTAGGCGGCACATTGCTGTCGATTGCCGCCGCCGCAATGGCGCGGGATGGCGACCATCGCCTGAAATCGATGACGCTGCTGGCAGCCCAGACCGATTTTCACGAAGCTGGCGAGCTGATGCTCTTTATCAACGAGAGCCAGCTCGCGTTCCTCGAAGACATGATGTGGGAGCAAGGCTTTCTCGACACCACGCAGATGGCGGGCGCCTTCCAGATGCTTCGCTCCAATGATCTGGTCTGGTCCCGCATGGTCCGCGAATATCTGATGGGCGAACGCACTCCCATGATCGACCTCATGGCGTGGAACTCGGATGCCACCCGCATGCCCTATCGCATGCATGCGGAATATCTACGGCGTCTGTTCCTCAACAACGATCTTGCCGAAGGTCGGTTTATGGTCGCGGACAAGCCGATCGCACTTACGGATATCCGGATTCCGATCTTCACAGTTGGCACCGTGAGCGACCACGTCGCACCATGGCGCTCTACGTACAAGATCAAGCTTCTGACCGATACAGACGTCACATATTTGCTCACCAGCGGCGGGCATAACGCCGGGATCGTGTCCGAGCCCGGGCGCGATGGGCTGAAGCACCGCGCAAGGAAGGTTCGTGGTGGCCGGAGTGGACCCGCTGGCTCGTCGACCATTCCGGTAGCCCTGTCGCTCCACCCGCGATAGACGCTCCAAGCGCTGGCTATATACCGTTGTGCGATGCGCCGGGCAGCTACGTACTGCAAGCGTAGCCTGACCAAAGCCGCACGCGCACCCTGAATCACGAACGCTCGCCTTGCGGTGGAGGCTCGGCTCAAACCTCGCCGGGAAAAGCAGCTACAGCGTTATGATCTGATCGGGCATATTTCCCGAGAGCGCCTTATACAAATCGGGAAAGCAGCCGATCGGTACGCCGTCGAATAGCTTGTCGGCAATCTCGCGCTCGTAGCAGCACTGGTCGCACCCCATGAGCAGGATGTTCTTTTTCCTGGCCACGTTGTGCAGGCGTTCGCCGATCGGATTGCCTTTGACCAAGACAAAATTGTTGTCCTCAAAGAAGAACATCCCGACCACATCGACGCCATGCCGGTTTTCTTCCAGTTGCGGCAGGATCATCTTGCCCAGCACATACGAGACACTGTGGCGCGAAGTGGCAAAGATATACGCGACCTTCATGGAGCTTTTCCTCGATACAAGCTCGCAGTTATTGCGCCGCAACGCGGCGCTACACGGCAATCGCGGCCGATTGGATGGAGTTCATCTGGCGCTTGGTCTGAGCCAAGGCCTGGTGAAAGGTGGAGACGGCCAGTATGGCGCGGTCGCGTTTGAAAACGGGAACGTCCGACAACGTAGCAACTAGCGCGCCGGCGCTAAGCCGCGCGCATTCGGCAATACTGCGACCGACGGCAAGCTCCGCAATGAGCTCGCAATAGGCGAGCAAGGTGGCGCAACTGGAAGCCTTGAACCTGATCGAGGTGACCGCGTCGCCTTCGCACCGCAAGCTGAATTGCGCGGTCAGCCCGTCGTTGCCGTGCAGGGTCGGTCCAACGATCGCGAGCGGTTCCAACCGGCGGCGCCGCAGACCGCGGTCGCACAGTTCGCTCGCGGTCAAGCGCTGCGACACGCCGCAGCACGAGGCTGTGCAAGCCTTCTCCGTGACGACGCTCAGCTCCACCGCAAGAGTCGCCTTTCCAGCAGCCCGCCGAGGGCGAAGATGACCAGCACCACGATCATGATCAGCAGCACGATCGCCAGCATCAGCGCCGCGTTGTATGTGCTCTGGGCAAAGGAGAGCAGATAGCCCAGCCCGCGGCTGGCGGCGACGAACTCGCCCACCACCGCGCCAGTAAAAGCGAAACCGATCGCCACTTTCAGGCTGCCCATCACCCAGGCCGCCACCGAAGGCAGATAGACGTGCCGGATCAGCGCCACGCGTCCGCCGCCAAGGGTGATAATGCGCTCGACCAAGCGCTGATCGACCTGGCGAATACCGGTGAACACAGTGAAGAACATCAGCACCGCCACCAGCACCACCGCCAAAGCCACCTTCGAGGACGTGCCGATGCCGAGCCAAATTACGAACAGCGGCGCCAGGATGACGCGCGGGATCGCATTGAGCAGCGTCATTACCGGCTCGACCAGCTCGGCGACCAGCGGAACCATGGCGGCGACAATGGCCACTGCGACACCGATCAGGATGCCGAGCGCCAAGCCACCCAGCGCGGCGGTAAACGTCGCCTCCATGTGCGTCCATATGCGGCCGCTGCCGAACAGATCGACCAGCGCGGCGGCGATCTGGCTTGGCGCCGGGGCGTATAGCGGATTGAGCAGGCCCGCCCGCCCGCTCGCCTCCCAGATCGCCAGCAGAATGGCGAAGGCGGCGAGCTGTCGAACCCAGGCATATGGACGCTTATTCATAGGCGCTTCCCATCAAGCCGCGTCGGCGTCCGACGCCACCAGCCGAGGCGCAGCCCCGACCTCTCTGGAGAGATCGCGCCAGAGTTTTTCATAGAGCGGAGCGAAGGCCGGATGCTTGCGAGCCCGAATGAGGTCACGCGGGCGCGGGATCGGAACGTTGTACTCGCGTGTGATATGCGCGTGTGGACCTTGCGAGAGAAGATAAATGGTGTCGGACAGCCACAACGCCTCTTCGAGGTCGTGCGTCACCAGAAGAACGCTGATGTGCTCGCGTTCGACCAAGGCGACAACATCCTGGATGACGCGCGCGCGGACGATCGCGTCGAGAGAGGCGAAGGGTTCGTCCATCAGGATCAGCTTCGGCTTCAACGCCAGGACCTGAGCCAGCGCCACGCGCTTACGCTGGCCGCCGCTGAGACGGCGCGGAAAGCGATTCTCGAATCCGGCCAGACCAAGGCGCGCCAGCCAAAAATCGGCCTGCGCCAATGCTTCATCCTTCTTAATGCCGCGAAATGTCAATCCCAAGGCGACATTCTCGCGGGCGGTCTTCCAAGGAAGCAGAGCGTCGTCCTGAAACAGGATACCGATGTCGGTTGACGGGACATCGAGCTCGATGCTGCCGTCGAGCGGCTTTTGCAGGCCGATCACGGCACGCAACAGACTGCTCTTTCCCGACCCGGACGGCCCGACCAGACTGACGAACTGGCCTTCGCCGACGCCGATATCGACGCCTTCGAGGACGGGTTCCGCGCCGTACGAAATGGACAGATCACGAACGCGCACGGCTCAGCCTCCCCCGATCGAGGTGTCGTGTAGTTTGGAAATATCGGCACCGGACTGCAGCAGACCACCCGCGCGCAGGGATTCGGCCACGCGCTGCGCCGAAGCGCGATCGATGCCGACCGTCTCCGGATAAAGCGAGTTGCGATAGCGCACGACGATGTCGCCCAACAGCGTGCTATCCATGCCGGCCGTCAGCTCCTTTGGCAGCGCGCCGGCGATCTCCTCCGGCTTCATCCGTCGTAATGCGCTCAGCGCATCAGACAGACCCTGGCTGATCGCGGTCATCTCCGTCCGGCGCTGCTCGAACTCCTTGGCCCGCACCGCGACGCCCATGAACTCGTAGTTTCCGCCGAGATATTTCTGCGCATCGGCGGTATCCATGGCGTTGACCAGCACGCGCGCGCCCGACTGGCGCAGCAATGTGAGCGCCGGTTCCTGCACAAGCCCGGCGTCCACCTGCCCCTGGCGTAGCGCTTCCAGAAGATTGACCCCGAGCGTCGCGAACTGGACCTTGCCCGCATCTGCGTTCGCTTGCTTGAGCAGGAACAACAGCAGCGCGTGATCGGCATTGCCCAGCGCCGAAATGCCAACGGTCTTCCCCTCAAGGTCCTTGATGCTTTGAATCTGCGCCGCCGTCCTCGGCGCTGTGGCAAGGGCAAACAGCGGCAGCCTTCCGGTCACGGCGAAGCGTCGGATGTCGGCGCCCTTGGCATAGGCCTGGATGGCGACGTCGAGCGCGGTCGCGGCGTAATCGACCGCGCCGCCAACCAGCGCCTGCATCGCGGCATTGCCGCCGCGGGTGTAGACAAGCTCCACTTCCAAACCGTGCTTCTGAAAATGTCCGCCCGCGCGTGCGACCTCATATGGGATGATGCATAAGAGTTGGCTGCAGAAGGCGAGCGTCACCTTCTTGCCTTGCGCCTGAGCATGCTGGCCGCCAAGGCTAGCGGGCACGAGCGCCGAAGCAACCGCGGCGCCCTTCAATAAGGAACGCCGGGACACATTTCGATCCGGCACAAAGGCGGAGGATTCGTCGCAGCAGCTCATGCCCAATTTCTCTTCTCGGCACCAAATACTCCGAACGCGTTCGGGTGCAGG
>JACQDO010000207.1 GCA_016201085.1 Hyphomicrobiales bacterium
ATGGCCTCGTCCGGCAACGGCTCGACGATCCACATGTCGGGCGAGCTGTTCAAGATGATGACAGGCATCGACATGGTGCATGTGCCCTACCGTGGCGGAGCGCTGGCGCTCACCGATCTGATCGGCGGGCAAGTCCACGTCATGTTCGACAACATTCCAACCTCCGCCGGTCACATCAAGAGCGGCAAGCTGCGCGGGCTGGCGGTGACCGGCACGGAACGCTCGGCGGTATTGCCCGACCTGCCGACGGTGGCCGATTTCCTGCCCGGCTACGAGGCGAGCGCCTGGTACGGGTTGGGGGCGCCGAAGCACACGCCCGCCGAGATCGTCGACAAAGTCAACAAGGCGATGAATGCGGTTCTTGCCGATGCCAAGACCAAGGAGCGGTTCGCGGAGCTTGGCGGCTCGACGGTCCCTGGCTCGCCCGCCGATTTTGGCAAGCTGCTCGCCGACGAAACCGAGAAATGGGGCAAGGTCGTCAAGTTTGCCGGTATCAAGGCGTGATCCGAGAAACCATCCGGACATTCCATGTTGGTGCTTCAAGGGTTCTCTCCATGAGGCCGCTGTTCGCCTGTGTCCTGATCGCCGTGCTGCTGGCCGCGACCTCGGCCGCGCAAGCGGTCGAGCTCAAGGTGCTGAGCGGCAACGGCCCCCGGGCCGCGGTGCGCGAGCTGTGCGCGCAGTTCGAGCGCGCGACCGGCCACAAGATCGATCTGCGCTTCGGGGTGAACCCCGAGGTCAGGCAGAAGATCGAAGCCGGCGAGAGCTTCGATGTGGTCATCGGCAATCCGCCGATTATCGACATGCTGATCAAGGACAAATTGGTGGTCGCTCCGCGCGTCGATTTCGGCCGCGCCGGTCTCGGCGTGGCGGTGAAGAGCGGCACGCCCAAGCCTGATATCGCGTCGGTCGCGGCCTTCAAGCAGGCGCTGCTCAAGACCAAAGCGGTCGCCTATCCAGGCAAGGGCGCCAGCGGCATTTATTTCGTCAGCCTGCTCGACCGTATGGGCATCGCCGCCGAGATGAAGTCCAAGCTCAAGCCGATGGCGGCGGAAGATACCGTCGAGGTGGTGGCGCGCGGCGAGGCCGACATGGTCGTGGTGGTGGCGACCCGCATCGTCGACGTGTCCGGCGTCGATGTGGTCGGCCCGATCCCGCCGGAGTTGCAGACCCATATCGGCTTTGCCGCAGGCTTAAGCGTCGCCGCCAAGGAGCCGCAGGCGGCCAAGGCGCTGATCGCCTTCCTCAGCGCGCCGGGTGCCGCCGCCACGCTGAAGACCAAGGGCGTTGAGCCGCACCGCTAACTCTTGCGCCGGCCTTGCCAGCAGCACGGCTGTAGCCCCATGCTGAGGGCTCATCGGGTTCCGCCGCGGCGAGGGGATTTCGCGCCATGCGGCCTCCATGGAGGGTGCAATGAGCATTTTCGTGCGTAGCTTCGCAGGCCTCGTGCTGGCGGGCGCTCTGGCGACCGCGGCGCAAGCGCAAACCAAATGGGACATGCCGACGCCCTATCCGGACGGCAATTTCCACACCAAGAACGTGGCGCTGTTCGCCGCCGACGTCGACAAGGCGACCGGCGGCTCGCTCAAGATCGCGGTGCATTCGGCCGGCTCCTTGATCAAACATGCCGAGATCAAGCGCAGCGTGCGCCAGGGCACCACGCCGATCGGCGAGATGCTCGAGTCGCTGGCAAGCAACGAAGCGCCGGTCTACGGCATCGACTCCATTCCGTTCCTCGCCACCGGTTATGACGCATCGAAAAAGCTCTACATGGCGCAGAAGCCGTTCCTGGAAAAGCAGCTCGCCTCGGAAGGGATGATCCTGCTCTATTCGATCCCGTGGCCGCCGCAGGGCCTCTACGCCAAGCGCGATCTCGCCAAAGTCGAGGACCTTAAAGGCCTCAAGTTCCGCACCTACAATCCCATGATCGGCCGCATCGCCGCCCCGATCTGCCGACCGCCTTCGCCACCGGCCGCGTCGACGTGATGATCACCTCGGCCTCCACCGGCGTCGACACCAAGTCGCAGGATTATCTCACCCACTACATCGATACGCAGGCCTGGCTGCCGCGCAACATCGTGATCGTGAACAAGGAAGCCTTCGACAAATTGACGGCGACGGAGAAGAAGGCGCTCACCGACGCGGCCAAGGCGGCCGAGGAGCGCGGCTGGAAATTGTCGGTCGAGGAGATGACGATCAAGACCAAGGCGCTCAAGGACGCCGGCATCAAGGTGCTGCCGCCGAGCCCGGCGCTCAAGGAAGGCCTCGCCAAGGTCGGCGCCACCATCGCCAGCGAATGGGAGAAATCCGCCGGCACCGACGGCGCCGCCATGCTGGCGGCGTTTAGGAAGTAAGTGAATATTTCCTACCAACCCAATGCCGTCACCCTGAGGTGCGAGCCGCGCTAGCGGCGAGCCTCGAAGGGTGGCGGCCGTTCATCCTTCGAGGCCCGCGCTTGCGCGGGCACCTCAGGATGACGGAGAAAGCTCCACAACCTCATGCGCCGCATCCTCGACACGCTCTATCAGGCGGCGCTGTACGCCTCCGCGCTCTGCCTCGTCGTCATCGCGCTCACGGTCGGCGTGCAGCTCGCCGGCCGGCTGCTCGACGGCACGCTGGCGCTGATCGGGCTGCCGCGCACCGATTTCGTCATCCTGTCGCTCAGCGAAATCTGCGGCTTCCTGCTCGCCGCCGCCAGCTTCCTGGCGCTCGCCGGCACGCTCAAGTCCGGCGCGCATATCCGCGTCACCTTGTTGCTCGGCATGTTCGGCGAACATGCGCGCCGCTACATCGAAATCTGGGCATTCGCCTTCGCCACGGCGGCGTCCGGCTACATGACCTGGCAGCTGATCAATTTTGCTTGGGTGTCGCTGCGCTTCAACGAAGTCTCCAACGGCGTCATCCGCGTGCCGCTGGTGTGGCCGCAGGCGGCGATGGCGCTCGGCGCGCTGATGCTCACCGTCGCGCTGCTCGACGAACTCGTCATCGTGCTGCGCGGCGGCCGCCCGAGCTTCCGCAAGGCGGAAGACGCCATCACGCTCGGTAAGGAAGGCTGAGCGATGAACGAGCTCCAGCTCTCGCTCGCCCTGATGCTGCTGCTGTTCGCCATCCTCGGCTCCGGCGTGTGGATCGCGCTGGCGCTGGCGGTGTGCGGCTTCGCCGCAGTGCTGACCAAGATAGCGACGCCGGCGGGGCAGGTGCTCGCCACATCGATGTGGACGGCGTCGAACTCCTGGGACTTGACCGCGCTGCCGATGTTCATCTGGATGGGCGAGATCCTCTACCGCACCAAATTGTCCGACGACATGTTCGAAGGCCTGGCGCCCTGGGTGCAGAAGCTGCCGGGCAGGCTGCTGCATGTGAACGTGATCGGCTGCGCGATTTTCGCCGCGGTGTCGGGCTCCTCGGCCGCCACCTGCGCGACCATCGGCCGCATCGCGCTGCCCGAGTTGCTCAAGCGCGGCTACGACGAGAAGATGGCGGTCGGCACGCTGGCCGGCTCCGGCACGCTCGGGCTGCTGATCCCGCCCTCGATCATCATGATCGTCTATGCGACCGCGACCGACCAGTCGATTGCGCGGCTGTTCATCGCCGGCGTGCTGCCGGGCATCATGCTGGCCGGCCTGTTCATGGGCTTCATCGTCCTCTGGGCGCTGTTCAACAATGCGCGCATGCCGCCGCCGGAGCCGGCGGTGCCGTTCCTGGCGCGCGTCTACGCCTCGCGCCGGCTGATCCCGGTGACGCTGCTCATCCTCGGCGTGATCGGCTCGATCTATGGCGGACTGGCTTCCGCCACCGAAGCGGCGGTGGTCGGCGTATTCCTCGCGCTGGCGCTGTCGTGGTGGTCGGGCACGCTGACCAAAGCCGGCTTTACCGACTCGCTGCTGGGCGCGACCAAGACCAGCTGCATGATCGCTTTCATCCTGGCCGGCGCCGCCTACCTCACCGCCGCCATGGGCTTCACCGGTATTCCGCGCGCGCTGGCCGAATGGATCAGCGGCTACAACATGCCGGCCTGGGGCCTGCTCACGGTGTTGACGCTGTTCTACATCGTGCTCGGCTGCTTCCTCGACGGCATTTCGATGGTGGTGCTGACCACCTCGATCATCATTCCGCTGGTCATCGCGGCCGGCTTCGACCTGATCTGGTTCGGCATCTACATCGTGCTGGTGGTGGAGATGGCGCAGATCAC
>JACQDO010000208.1 GCA_016201085.1 Hyphomicrobiales bacterium
ATTGCCGGCGATGCACCAGCCGGTCTCGGTCTGCCACCAGTGATCGAGCACCGGCTTTTTCAGATGCTCCTCGGCCCATTGGATGGTGGGCGGATCGGCGCGCTCGCCGGCCAAAAACAGCGAACGGAATTTGCTGAGGTCATATTGCTTGAGCAGCTTGGCGTCCGGGTCTTCCTTGCGGATGGCGCGGAACGCGGTCGGCGCGGTGAACAGCGCCACCACGCCGTGCTGCGCGCACACGCGCCAGAACGCGCCGGCGTCGGGCGTGCCCACCGGCTTGCCCTCGTAGAGGATCGAGGTGCAGCCGTGCAGCAGCGGCGCATAGACGATGTAGGAATGGCCAACCACCCAGCCGACGTCGGAGCCAGACCACCACACTTCTCCAGGCGAGACGCCGTACAGATTCTGCATCGACCATTTTAGCGCGACCATGTGGCCGCCATTGTCGCGCACCACGCCTTTCGGGATGCCGGTGGTGCCGGAGGTGTAGAGAATGTAGAGCGGATCGGTGGCGGCGACGGGGACACATTCCGAGGTCTTGGCGTAGTTGACGGCGTGCTCCCAGGTTTTGCGCCAGTCGTGATCGCGGCCTTCGGTCAACGGCGCCTCGCATTGCGGGCGCTGCAGGATGAGACAGGTGGCGGGCTTGTGCTGGGCGAGCTTGATCGCCTCATCGAGCAGCGGCTTGTAGGGGATGACGCGCGCGCCCTCGAGGCCGCAGCTCGCCGACAGAATGACCTTCGGCTTGGCATCGTCGATGCGGGTGGCGAGCTCCTTGGCGGCGAAGCCGCCGAACACCACCGAATGGATGGCGCCGAGCCGCGCGCAGGCCAGCATGGCGAACACCGCCTCCGGCACCATCGGCATGTAGATGATGACGCGGTCGCCTTTGCTGACGCCGAAGTCGCGCAGCATGGCGCCCAGCAGCTGCACTTCCGACAGCAGGCGGCCGTAAGTGAAGCTCTGCACCGTGTTGGTGACGGGGGAATCGTAGATCAGCGCCGTCTGCTGGCCGCGCCCGGCGGCGACATGGCGGTCGACGGCGTTGTAGCAGGTGTTGCAGCTGCCGCCGGTGAACCAGCGGCCGTAGATGCCGGCGTTCTTGTCGAAGATTTTCTTCGGCCGCTCGTACCAGTCGATGGCCGCCGCCGCCTCGCCCCAGAACACCTCCGGATTGCGCTGCCATTGCGCATAGACGTCGTGATAACGGCTGGTGCGGGCATCCATTGTTGTCTCCCCAGACAGGTGGCCGCGATTGTGGAACGGCCGTTATGCACAAACAAGGCTGGCGCGGGCTTTCGACCATCGCTTTGATTTTACGCAAGTCCTGCCTAGCCCATTGGTCGTAGAACCCGCCCCGTGACCCTCATCAGCGACCCCCTGTTCTATGCGCTGGCCGTCCCGGCGGTCATCGCGCTTGGGCTGTCGAAAGGCGGCTTTGTCGGCGTCGGCCAGATCGGCACGCCGCTGTTGGCGCTGCTGATGCCGCCGCTGGAGGCCGCCGCCATCCTGCTGCCGATCATGCTGATGCAGGACGCCGTCGGGGTCTGGGTCTACCGCAAGGACTGGAGCGGGCGCATCCTGGCGGTCATGCTGCCGGGCGCCATCGTCGGCATCGGCGCCGCCTGGGCGCTGGCCGCGCATATTTCCGACGCTATGGTGCGCGTCGCCATCGGCGTCATCACCGTGCTGTTCCTGCTCGGCAACTGGCTGGTGGCGCGGCTCATGGCGCCGGCATCGCGCCCGCCCAACCCGTGGCGCGGGACGCTGTGGGGCATCGTGTCCGGCTTCACCTCGACGCTGTGCCAGGCCGGCGGCCCACCGTTCCAGATGCACGTGCTGCCGCAGAACCTGGCCAAGATGACCTTCGTCGGCACCACCGGCGTGTTCTTCGCCGCCGTCAACGTGTTCAAGGTGGTGCCCTATGTCGCGCTCGGGCAGTTCTCCACCGCGGGGCTCGGTACCTCGCTGGCGCTGCTGCCGCTGGCCATTGCCACCAATTTCCTCGGCTTCTGGCTGGTGCGCATCACGCCGCAGGCAATGTTCTACAAGATCACCCTGGCGCTGATGCTGGTGATCGCGATCGAGCTGACGCGCAACGGCGTGACCGATCTGCTGCGCGGCTAATTTCCCACGCTGCCATGACGATGACAAAGCTGAGTTTGGCGGCTAGCCTTTGCCCTGGGGGACACCACCCATGGCGAAAACGCCCTACGATACCGACCTCGACCGCAACCCGGCCAATTTTCAGCCGCTGACGCCGCTCGGCTTTCTCGAGCGCGCCGCCGCCGTGTTCCCGGACCACACCGCCATCGTCCACGGCCCCCTGCGCCGCTCGTACGCCGAGTTCTACGCGCGCACGCGCCGGCTCGCCTCCGCGCTGGCCAAGCGCGGCATCAAGCGCGGCGACAGCGTTTCGGTGATGTGCGCCAATACGCCGGCCATGCTGGAATGCCACTACGGCGTGCCGATGACGCAAGGCGTGCTCAACACGCTCAACACGCGGCTCGATGCGCCGATCATCGCGTTCTCGCTCGACCATGCCGAGGCCAAGGTGGTCATCATCGATCGCGAATTCTCCAAGGTGATGAAAGAGGCGCTCTCGCTGTGCAAAGCCAAGCCGCTGGTGATCGACTACGACGATCCGGAATATAGCGGACCCGGCGAGCGGCTGGGCGAGATCGAATACGAGGCGTTCGTGGCCAGCGGCGATGCCGATTACGCCTGGCACATGCCGGACGACGAATGGGACGCCATCTGCCTCAACTACACTTCCGGCACCACCGGCGATCCCAAGGGCGTCGTGTATCACCACCGCGGCGCGCATCTCCTCGCCATGGGCAACGTCATCACCTGCCGCATGCCGCAGCATCCGGTTTACCTGTGGACGCTGCCGATGTTCCACTGCAACGGCTGGTGCTTCCCGTGGACGGTGTCGATCGTCGCTGGCACGCACGTTTGTCTGCGCGCGGTGCGCGCGGCGCCGATGTATGATGCGATTCACCAGCACAAGGTGACGCATCTGTGCGGCGCGCCGATCGTGATGGCGGTGCTGCTCAACGCCAGCGCGGCCGAGAAGAAGCCGCTGCCGCACGTCGTCAATTTCGCCACCGCCGCGGCGCCGCCGCCGGAGGCGGTGCTGGCCGCCATGAAGGCCGCCGGCTTCAACGTCACGCATGTCTACGGCCTCACAGAAGTCTACGGCCCGGCGGTGGTGAACGAGTGGCAGGCCGCCTGGGACGCGCTGCCGCTCGCCGAACAGGCGGCGAAGAAATCGCGCCAGGGGGTGCGCTATCCGGTGCTGGAAGCGCTCGACGTGCTCGATCCGGACACGCTCAAGCCGGTTAAGCGCGACGGCGAGACGCTGGGCGAAGTGATGATGCGCGGCAATGTGGTGATGAAGGGGTATCTCAAGAACAAGGCCTCGACGCAGAAGGCGTTCGAAGGCGGCTGGTTCCACACCGGCGATCTCGGCGTCATCTATCCGGACGGCTACGTCCAGCTCAAGGATCGCTCGAAGGACATCATCATTTCCGGCGGCGAGAATATCTCCTCGATCGAGGTGGAGGACGCCTTGTACAAGCACCCGGCCGTGCTCGCCGTCGCGGTGGTGGCCAAGCCGGACGAGAAATGGGGCGAGAGCCCTTGCGCTTTCGTCGAGTTGAAGCCGGGCACCAGCGCGAGCGCCGACGAGCTGCTGCAATGGTGCAAGAAAC
>JACQDO010000209.1 GCA_016201085.1 Hyphomicrobiales bacterium
CTCGCCCACAGTTTTCCTTTGTCGGTGCCGGCCGGCATGAAGATCAGCTCGGCGCCGCGCAGCGCCAGCGCGCGCGTCACTTCCGGCATGTAGACCTCGCTGCACATCGCCAGGCCCACTTTGCCCTGCCGCGTGTCGAACACCGGGAAGTCGTTGCCGGCGACGTATTGGAATTCCCACCATTTGCCGCCGGTATAGATCCACGGCCCGTTCGGATGCGTGCGGCGGTAGCTGACCGGCGGACGCCCGTCGCCATAGGCCATGCAGATCAGGTTGTGCGCGGTGCCTTCGTTGTGGCTGATCGGCTCGATCGTGCCGTAGACCGCGTTGATGCCGTGCTTGGCGGCGGCTTCGGCCAGGCGCGGCGTCGGGTCGAAGGTCGCCGGCATGCGCCAGGGGCCGGGATAGGTTTCCGGAAAGCAGACGAAGTCGGCGCCCTCGGCCGCCGCGCGCGTGATGAAATTCACCGCGTCGGCGACGTTCTTTTCATCCTCGCCGATCGGGTTGGCGATCGGTTGCACGACGGCGATGCGGAAGGTCATGAGGCGGGCTCCGGTTTGCCGCGCCACACTAATCGCGAATGGGCTCAATTTGAAGCGCCCGCCGCAGCGCGCCGATCAGGCCGTCGCGCACCGTGGGATAGTAGGCGCGCGGTGGGGCGGCGCCCCAAACCGGCTGCGGCCAGGCGGCGTCGCTATGCCGGCGTGCCACCACATGCACGTGCAATTGCGCCACCACATTGCCGAGCGCGGCGATATTGAGCTTCTCGCATTCGGTGATGATCTTGAGCGCGCGCGCGGCGGCGTCGATTTCGCCCAGGAGCTGTACCTGCTCGTTCGGCGCGAGATCGATGAGCTCGGTGAGGCCGGGCCGGCGCGGCACCAGGATCAGCCAGGGATAATTGGCGTCGTTGGCCAGCAGCACGCGCGTCAGCGCCAGATCGCCAACCGGAACCGTGTCGGCGGCGAGCTGCGGGTGGAGGGACCAGGTCTGTTCGGGCATGGCGCTCTCTGCTGTCGTCCCGGCCGAGCGAAGCGAGGGCCGGGACCCATACGCCGCAGTCTATCGAGAATGCACGGCGTATGGGTCCCCGCTTTCGCGGGGACGACAGATTTGGCCTGCTTGCTTTCTCCCCCTAATGGCCCGATATAAGTCCCCGGGAGGTTGGCGGTGGACGAACCACTCGCCAACCGGGTCAGGTCCGGAAGGAAGCAGCCCTAACGAGCACGGATCGGGTCGCTCGTCAGCCTCCCACCCTTTTTCCGTCAAGCGCCCTGCGCGGCCGCCAGTCGGATGGCACGATGAGCGAAACCGCGAAATCCACCGAGACGGGTCTCGATCTTGGCGATGCCGCGCCCGAGGGCGCCGGCTATCGCGTGCTGGCGCGCAAATACCGCCCGGCCAGCTTCGACGACCTGATCGGCCAGGACGCCATGGTGCGCACCATCTCGAACGCCTTCGAGAGCGGGCGCATTCCGCAGGCCTGGATCCTCGCCGGCGTGCGCGGCGTCGGCAAGACCACGACCGCGCGGATTCTTGCCCGCGCGCTCAATTACGAATTGCCCGACGGCTCGGTCACCCAGCCGACCATCGCCATGCCGAAAATGGGTCTGCACTGCCAGGCCATTATCGAGAGCCGCCATCCCGACGTGCTGGAGATGGACGCCGCCTCGCATAACAGCGTCGAGGACGTGCGCCAGATCAACGACGCCATCCGCTATGCGCCGATGTCGGCGCGCTACAAAGTCTACATCCTCGACGAAGTGCACATGCTGTCGGGCGCCGCATTCAACGCGCTCTTGAAGACGCTGGAAGAGCCGCCGCCGCACGCCAAGTTCATCTTCGCCACCACCGAAATCCGCAAGGTGCCGGTGACGGTGCTGTCGCGCTGCCAGCGTTTCGATCTGCGCCGCGTCGACGCCGCGCTGCTGGTCATGCATCTCGGCTCCATCGCCAAGAAGGAGAAGATCGAAGTCGAGCCGGCGGCGCTCGCTTTGATCGCACGCGCGGCGGAAGGCTCCGTGCGCGATGGCCTGTCGCTGCTCGATCAGGCGATCGCGCATGCCGCCGGGAAGGTAGCGGCCGAGGATGTGCGGCAGATGTTGGGCTTGGCCGACCGCGTGCGCGTGGTCGACCTGTTCGAGGCGCTGATGAAGGGCGACGTCGCTGCCGCGCTGAAAGAGCTGCGCGAGCAGTACGACATTGGCGCCGACCCGGCGGTAATCCTGGGCGATCTCGCCGAATTCACCCATTTCGTCACCCGCGTCAAAGTCGTTCCCAGCGTGGCCGACGACGTGTCGCTGTCGGAAGCCGAGCGCAAGCGCGGCCGCGATTTCGCCGCGCAACTCTCGATCCGCGTGCTGTCGCGCGCCTGGCAGATGCTGCTCAAGGGCGTCGGCGAGGTGCAGGCCTCGGGCCGCCCGGTCGCCGCCGCCGAGATGGTGCTTGTTCGTATAGCTTATGCCGCCGATCTGCCGACGCCGGACGAGGCGATCCGCTCGCTCGGCGAGGGTGGCGAGACATCGGCGCGGCCGTCCGGCAATGGCGGCGCCGGGGCTCAGCCTGCCACGCAGAGTTTCGCGCCGCGCTACGAGGCGCCGCGCGGCTCGCCGCGTTCCTCGGCGGCGGTGTCGCCGCGCCCGGCCGACGATCCGGTGGCCGAGGCGCCGCAGGCGCCGACGCTCTCGATCGGCTCGTTCGCCGAGCTGGTCGCGCTCGCCGCCGACAAGCGCGACATCAATATGAAGATGGCGCTGGAACGCGATGTGCGGCTGGTGCGGTGCGAGGACGGCCAGCTCGAGATCGCGATGGAGGCGAGCGCGCCGAAGACGCTGGTGCACGACCTGCAACGCAAGCTCACCGCCTGGACCGGCAAGCGCTGGATCGTGGTGGTGTCCAAGGAGGCGGGCGCGCCGACCATGCGCGCGCAGATGGACGCCAGGCAGGCCGAGATCGAGCGCGGCGTCGAGAGCGATCCGCTGGTGCAGGCGGTGCTCAGCCGCTTCCCCGGCGCCAAGATCGTCGGCGTGACGCAGAATGCGCCCGATACGAACGAAGACGAAGTGCCGCCGGTAGAAGAAGAGGATTAGCGCATGATCCCGAAAAGTGGGAACCGGTTTTCGGATAAGATCATGCGCAAAGGGAAATAAGTTATGGCCGATTTCATGGGCCTGATGAAACAGGCCGCGCAGCTACAATCGAAGATGCAGGCCTTGCAAGCCGAGCTCGACTTGATCGAGGTCGAGGGCTCAGCCGGCGGCGGCATGGTGAGCGTGCGGCTCACCGCCAAGGGCGACCTCAAGGGCATCAAGGTCGACGATTCGCTCTTGAAGCCGTCGGAAAAGGAAATCCTCGAGGACCTGCTGGTGGCCGCCCATGCCGACGCGCGCCGCAAGGCGGAAGCCGTCATGCAGGAGAAGATGAAGGGCCTCACCGGCGGCCTGCCGCTACCGCCGGGGATGGGGTTGGGGTGAAAATGTTTTGCGAGCATCTCTCAGCCGTCATGCCCGGCCTTGTGCCGGGCATCCACGTCTTGAGACCTGCAACAAGCACGGCGATGGACAAGATCGTGGTCTGCACCACCTGCGGTAATATCGACACGCAAAACCCCTGCACGGTCTGCACCGACACCCGGCGCGATCAATCGATCGTCGTGGTGGTGGCCGATGTCGCCGACCTGTGGGCGCTGGAGCGCGCGCATGCGGTGAACGCCCGCTATCACGTGCTCGGCGGCACGCTGTCGCCACTCGACGGCGTCGGTCCGCAGGATTTGTCCATCGACGCGCTCATTTCGCGCGCGCACGAGCCGCAGGTGAAGGAGCTGATCCTGGCGCTCAACGCCACGGTCGACGGCCAGACCACGGCGCATTACATCACCGAGCTGTTGCAGGACGCGAATGTGAAGGTGACGCGGCTGGCACACGGCGTGCCGGTCGGCGGCGAGCTCGATTATCTCGACGAGGGCACGCTGTCGGCGGCGATCAAGCAAAGGACGCTGTTCTAAATCCGTCACCCTGAGGAGCGAGCGAAGCGAGCCTCGAAGGGCGACGGCCCCGGGCCGTTCATCCTTCGAGGGCCGCCTTCGGCGGCCACCTCAGGATGACGGGTTGAGGTCAC
The DNA here is from genome assembly GCA_016201085.1 of Hyphomicrobiales bacterium. Lineage (GTDB taxonomy): Bacteria > Pseudomonadota > Alphaproteobacteria > Rhizobiales > Xanthobacteraceae > Pseudolabrys. The sequence continues at coordinate 4,117 of JACQDO010000209.1, forward strand.
GACTTCCGCGGCTCCAGCCGCTTGAAATGCCCGCGCCGCTGTAGCCAAGCGAGCAATAGCAGGCCGGGCAGGCCGGCAAGCGCGCAGATCACGAAGAACCACATCCAGCCGGTCTGCTCGGCGATGAAGCCGGCGCCCGACGACAGATAGGTGCGCCCGACCGCGGCCAAGGCGGTCAACAGCGCGTATTGCGTCGCCGTGTGCAGCGGGTTCTGGCAGAGCGCCGACAGGTACGCCACGAACATCACGGTGCCGACGGCGCTGGTGAAATTCTCCAGCGTGATGGCGATGGCCAGCACGGTGGTGTCGGTGCCGGCCACCGCCAGCCAGGAGAAGCCAAAATTCGCCAGTGCCTGCGCGATGCCGCCGATCCACAGGCTCGTCGCCAGCGGATAGGCGCGCGCGATGAAACCGCCGGCAAAGCCGCCGGCGAGCAGCGCCGCCAGCCCGACGCCCTTGACGATGGCCGCGTATTCGTTGCGCGTGAAGCCGAGATCGATCACGAACGGCGCCGTCATGGCGCCCGACAGCGCGTCGGTGAACTTGAACAGCACCACGAAGGCGAGCATGGCGAAGGCCATCTCGTAGCTGAGGAAATCCTTGAAGGCGCCGACCGCGGCCTCGGCCACGCGCGCGAAGCGCTTCTGCCCGGCGTGGGCGGCCTCGGCCGTGCGCGAGCGCTCCGGCTCGGTGGCGATCAGCGCCGTGGCGGTGCCGATCAGCACCAGCGCGGCCATCGCCACGTAACCCCAGTGCCAGGCGGCCTGCGTGTCGAAGCCATAGGCCTGGATGGCGCTGACCAGGAACAGCGCGCCGGCGGTGGAGATCAGCATGCCGATGCGATAGGCCGCGACGTATGAGGCCATGCCGGCGGCCTGCTCGTTCTCCGGCAGGCTCTCGACGCGGAAGGCGTCGACCACGATGTCCTGCGTCGCCGAGGCGGTGGCGACCAGCAGCGCGCCGAACGCCACCGACCCGGGCGCGCTCGCCGGATTGCAGGAGCCGAGGAACACGATCGCCGCCATCAGCAGCATCTGCGTGAACACCAGCCAGCCGCGGCGGCGGCCGAGCCAGCGCGACAGCAGCGGCACGTCGAGCGCGTCGGTGAGCGGCGCCCACAGGAATTTCACGGTGTAGGGCGTGCCGACCAGCGCGAACAGGCCGATGGTGCCGAGATCGACGCCGGATTCGCGCATCCACACCAGCAGCGTCGCGCCCGACAGTGCTAGCGGCAGTCCGGACGAGAAGCCGAGGAACATCACGATCAGCACGCGCGGCTTGAAGTAGACCGCCAGCGCGTCGAGAAACGATGGCCGCGCCGGTGCGTCGGGCGAAACGGTCATGCGCTATTCGCCCGCCCCGAGCTTGCGCGTCATCGGCGCCGGGATGACATCGACGCTGGCGCCATCGTTGCCGAACTCGACTTCTTGGATTCGTGCGCCGCGCTTCTCGATCTTTTCAGTCGAAATCAGAATTTGCCGC
>JACQDO010000048.1 GCA_016201085.1 Hyphomicrobiales bacterium
GCTCAACAAAGACGGTCAGCGGCGCACGGCGTTCGAGCTGTTGTCGCATCCGCACGTCGCGATTTCGGATCTCGCGAAAATCTGGCCGCGCTTTGGCGAGTTCGCGCCGAAGATCGCCGAGCAGATTGAGGTCGACGCGAAATACGAAGTTTATCTCACGCGCCAGGCGGCGGACGTCGCGGCCTATCGACGCGATGAAAATTTCTTGCTGCCGGACGATTTCGATTACGCCACGCTGCCGGGCCTGTCGAACGAATCGAAACAAAAACTTATGTCGCATCGGCCGCGCACCATCGGCCACGCCAGCAAGATCGACGGCATGACGCCGGCGGCGCTGACGCTGCTGGTCGCGCATATGCGGCGCGGGCGCAAACGCGCGTGAGCAAAAGCGGGCAGGGCGCCGTCGATACCGCCGACAAGGCGCGCGCGCTCGCGCTCACGCCTGTTTCACGTGAAACATTGCGGCGCCTGGAGCTGTTCGTCGATCTGCTACTGCAGCAGCAGCAGAAACAGAATCTGATCGGCCCCTCGACCATTCCGACAATTTGGACGCGGCACGTCGCCGATTCGCTGCAGCTGCTCGACTGCGCACCTTCGGGTGCGAAAATCTGGGCCGATTTCGGCGCGGGCGGCGGCTTTCCCGGCATTCCGATTGCCTGCGCGTTGGCGGAGACTCCGGGCGCTCAAGTGCATCTTATTGAAAGCGTTGGGAAAAAGGCGGCGTTCCTGCGCGAGGCGGTGCAGGTCACCGGCGTGCCGGCGCAGGTGCATCACATGCGGGCGGAGAATTTTGGGGACAGCTACGGGGATAACATCGATGTGGTGACGGCAAGGGCGCTGTCCCCATTGAAAACCCTGTGCGATCGGGCCTTTCCTCTGATCCTGCGCGGCGCGGTCGGCGTGTTTCCCAAGGGTCAAGATGTAGAGGCTGAATTGACCGAAGCCGCTAAATATTGGAGGATCGAGGCCTCAAAGGTACCCAGCAAGACCAGCCCGCAAGGCTGCATCGTCCTCGTGCGAGGCCTTAAGCCTTTGAAGCGCCGGTGATTTTTCTGCCGGCCAACGATTGAATGGAAAGCCGCATGGCCGACAACCCGCCTACCGATCATCCAGCCGACCCCCTGGTCATTCCGTTCGGCAAGGCGACGGCGCGCCCGGACGGCCAGCGCCCGCGCGTACTGGCGATCGCCAACCAGAAGGGCGGCGTCGGCAAGACCACAACCGCGATCAATCTCGGCACCGCTTTGGCCGCCATCGGCGAGCATGTGCTGATCATCGACCTCGATCCGCAGGGCAATGCCTCGACCGGGCTCGGCATCGACCGCCGCACGCGCCGCACCTCGACCTACGACGTACTCATCGGCGCGGCGCCGATGCGCGAGGCGGTGGTGCCGACCGCGGTGCCGCAGCTCTACATCGCGCCCTCGACGCTCGATCTCTCTGGCCTGGAGCTGGAGATCGGCCAGTCGCGCGACCGCGCCTTCCGCCTGCGCAACGCGCTTTCCAACATCAACAACGGCGCGCGCAGTTACGATTTCACCTACGTGCTGGTCGACTGCCCGCCTTCGCTCAATCTGATCACGGTCAATGCCATGGCGGCGGCCGATTCGATCCTGGTGCCGCTGCAATGCGAATTCTTCGCGCTCGAAGGATTGTCGCAACTGTTGAAGACCGTCGACGAGGTGAAGAAGACGCTCAATCCGAAGCTGTCGATCCATGGCATCGTGCTGACCATGTACGACTCGCGCAACAATCTCGCCAACCAGGTGGTGGCCGACGTGCGCCAATTCATGGGCCGCAAGGTTTACGACACGGTGATCCCGCGCAACGTGCGCATCTCGGAAGCGCCGTCCTACGGCAAGCCGGTGCTGGTCTACGATCTCAAATGCGTCGGCAGCGAGGCGTACCTGCGGCTGGCCACCGAGATCATCCAACGCGAGCGGGAATTGAAGGCGAGTTGATTTCTTGTCGTCACCGGGCTTGTCCCGGTGACCCCGCTTAGGCGAGCACTGTACTTCCCTAAGCGAGATGGCCGGGACAAGCCCGGCCATGACAAAGCAAAAAACTAAACGACGAAACCTCGCGATTGGGACGCGGCCTGGCCGCGCTGATAGGCGACGTCGGCGAGGAGACGCAAGGCGGCGATGCGTCGCGCAAGCCGCGGCGCGCGCCGATCGAAAACCTTAAGCCCAATCCGCGCAACCCGCGGCGCAATTTCACCGACAGCGAGCTCAACGAGCTCGCCGCTTCGATCAAGGAGCGCGGCATCATCCAGCCGATCGTGGTGCGCCCGGTGCGCGGCAAGGACGAGCACTTCGAGATCATCGCCGGCGAGCGGCGCTGGCGCGCGGCGCAGCGCGCCGGACTGCACGACGTGCCGATCGCGCTGGTGGAGGCGACCGACGCGCAGGCGCTGGAATTCGCCATCATCGAGAACGTGCAGCGCGCCGATTTGAATCCGATCGAGGAGGCGAGCGGCTACCTCGCGCTCATGGAGGAATTTAATCACAGTCAGGACGACGTGGCGCAGATCGTCGGCAAGAGCCGCCCGCACATCGCCAACACGCTGCGGCTGTTGAAGCTGTCGGAGCCGGTGCGGGCGCTGGTCGCCTCCGGCCAGCTTTCCGCCGGCCACGCGCGGCAACTGCTCGGGCAGCCCAACGCGCTGGAGATCGCGCACGACATCATCAAGCGCGGGCTCAACGTGCGCCAGGTCGAGACCCTGGCGCGCCAGGACGGCGCGCGCCAGGCGCGCGAAGTGCTCGGCACCGCGCGCACCAAGGACGCCGACACCAAGGCGCTGGAGCGGCGGCTGTCGGATGCTCTGGGGCTGGAGGTGGCGGTCGATCATCGCGCCGACGGCGGCGGCACGCTGCGCATCAAGTATCGCGATTTGGAGCAGCTCGACGCGGTGTTGCGGAAGTTGGATAGGAAGTAAGATTTTGTAGGGTGGGCAAAGCGAAGCGTTTTCACGCGACGAATTGGTGCAGCCTCGAAGCAAGCGTAGCAAGCGTAGCCCGGATGAGCGAAGCGAAATCCGGGGTCATCGTTGCGGCGGTTGGAACATCCCCGCATTTCGCTGCGCTCCATGCGGGCTACACGCTTAGTCTGGGTCCCCGCCCCCGCGGGGACGAGCGGAGAAAATAGAATCGCTAAGCGGCGCGGCACTCGCACTTTCCCCTCTCCCCTTGCGGGAGAGGGTGGATCGCATCGCAGACAAGTTTACGCAGTCTGCGCAAGCTTGACTGCGTGTGCGATAGCGAAGCGCGAGCCGGGTGAGGGGTCAGTGCCTAACGGAAAGTCCGACCCCTCACCCGCCCTCGCTTCGCTCGGGCACCCTCTCCCGCAAGGGGAGAGGGGAGAAAGCAAGCGCCGGGGCTCAATCAGCTCTCGCGATCCCGCGCCCCATGCACAATCGATAACACGATCACTTCGCGACGCGCATCATCGACCTGATAAATGATGAGGTATGGATACTCGACGAGCTCAAGCGTACCTTCGACGAAGCCGAGCCGGCCCATGTGTGCCAGAGAGTTAAGTTCGAGTCCGTTACCGATCCCGAATGCGCGCCACCATTCGCGCCGCAGCACGAGGACTATCCCTAACAATCCATTGAAAAATATCGTCGAGATCATCTTCCGCCTTTGCGCGGACGATGACCTTCATACGCCGTAGCGCTGTTTCAAACGCTCATTGAATTCGGCGAGCGTCATCGTCTTCGAATTGGGATCGGCCATCCGGCGGCGCACTTCTGCGGCTTGTTCTTCAGTCAACCGCAGCGGACTGGTGTCCTGCTCTTCCATGAGCTCGGCGATATGCGCGAGATCGGCCTGGCGCTCCGGCGGCCAAGTCAACACGCGATCGAGAACTTTCTTTACCTGATCCTTGGTCATCGGTGAAATTATATCAATGAATGCGCCGGTCGGCCAGTCTGCAACAACCACCGCGCTTACGATTCGGAAACGACACGGTGTATGGGTCCCCGCCTGCGCGGGAACGACAGCGGTGAGGAATTCGCGCCCTTGTGGGAGAGGGTGCCCAGCGAACGAAGTGAGCGAGCCGGGTGAGGGGTCGGTGCCTAACGGAAAGTCCGACCCTCACCCGCCCTCGCTTCGCTCGGGCACCCTCTCCC
>JACQDO010000197.1 GCA_016201085.1 Hyphomicrobiales bacterium
GTCGCGCGTGCGACTATCATTGGAATTCCCAGTTCATGCTGCGTCCCGGTACTTTCGCGCTTACGGCATTGCTGGCGGCCATGACGGCCATTGGGCCGCTCACCACCGATATGTACCTGCCGTCGCTGCCGGACATCGCGCAACAGCTCGGTGCGAGCACGGCGCAGGTGCAACTCACGGTCTCCTCCTACCTGTTCGGCTTTGCCTTCGGGCAGATCGTCTATGGCCCGGTATCCGATCGGCATGGCCGCAAGCCTGTGCTATTCGCCGCCGTCACTTTGTATAGCGCGGCGACACTGGTCTGCGCGCTGGCAACCTCGATCGAAATGCTGATCACCGCGCGCTTCGTGCAGGCGCTGGGCGGTGCCGGCGGCATCGTGCTGGCGCGCGCCATCGTGCGCGACCTTTATTCCGGCGCGCGCGCCGGGCGCGAACTGTCGCTGATCGGCGGGGTGATGGCGCTGGCGCCGGTGCTGGCGCCGCTCATTGGCGGCGTGTTGCAGACCGGTTTTGGCTGGCGCTCGGTGTTCTTCACGCTGCTCGGGGCCGGATTGCTCAGCGCGGCGGTCATCGTGCCGTTGATGCCGGAAACGCTTTCCGTGCGGGCGAGCGAACCGGTATCGCCGGCCACCATGCTCAGGTCCTATCGCCTGCTGGCGCGCAATCCGGCCTACCTCGCCTATCTCGGGTTGGCCTCGACCAGCTTTGCCGGGCTGTTCGCCTGGATATCCGGCTCGTCCTTCGTGCTGCAATATCTTTACGGCCTCACGCCGTTCCAGTTCGGCGTCGCCTTCGCGATCGGTTCGGTCGGCTACATGATCGGCACCACTTATGCGGCGCGGCTGGTGATGCGGCTCGGCATCGACCGTACGCTCGGTGTCGGCTGCGCGACGATGGCGACTGGCGGGGTCGGCATGACGCTGGCGATCGCGTTCGGCCTGACCTCCGCGGCTTCGATCGTGCTGCCCATGGCGCTTTATCTCGCCGGTCTCGGAATGGTGCTGCCGCAGGCGTTTGCCGGCGCCATGACGCCGTTTCCCGAACGGGCGGGCGCCGCCTCCGCGCTGCTCGGCTTCATCCAGCAGACCGCGGCGGCGCTGTGTGGAGCGGCGGTCGGATGGTTGCTCGGGCAAAGCGCGTGGCCGCTGGTTGCCGCGGTGGCGGCGATGGGCTGCGCCTCGTTGCTGCTGTGGATTTCGACGCGCGCCATCCGCGCCCGCGCCACGACGAGCGATTCAACGCCCGAATAATTTGTCGATCAGCCAACCGTCGAGGCCGCCGCCGCGTGCCTGCGGCGCATGGGCGGCGCTGACGCCGATTGCGGCCGGCGGCACCGGCGCCATGCCGATGTTGGATCGCCCAGATAGGCGATCTTGCACCGGCGAATTGCCGCCGAACAATCCGGAGAGCAGTCCGCCACCGCCGGTGCCTGGCAGGCCAGCGACCGGTACGCCCTGATGCGCCTCGCGCATGAAGCGGCTCCAGATGTCGACCGGCATGCCGCCGCCGGTGACCTTCTTGGTGGGCGAGCCGTCATCGTTGCCGAGCCACACACCGGTGACCAGCTTCGAGGTGTAACCGATGAACCAGGCGTCGCGGAAATCTTGGCTCGTGCCGGTCTTGCCCGCCGCCGGCCAGCTCGGCAGCGTGGCCTTGCGCGCGGTGCCGATGCTCAGCGTCTCCTGCATCATCGTGTTCATCATGTCCACGTAGCGCGCTTCGACAATGCGGCCGAGCTGCCGGTCGCGATGCGCATAGAGCAGCTTGCCGTTCTCGCCATTGATGCGCTCGATCACGTGCGGCACCACCGCGAAGCCGCCATTGGCGAAGGGCGCGTAGGCGCCGACCAGCTCGAGCATCGAGACTTCGGACGTCCCGAGCGCGATCGAGGCATTGGGCTCGAGCTTGGAGGCAATGCCGAGCCGATGCGCGGTGCGGATCACCGCCATCGGGGTGAATTCCATGGTGAGGCGCACCGAGACGGTGTTGAGCGACAGCGCCAGCGCCTTGCTCAGCGCGACCGGTCCGAAATATTCGTGGCCGTAATTCTCCGGCTGCCAGCCCTTGATCTTGATCGGCCGGTCCTCGCGCACGCTGTCGGGCGTTAGCCCATGTTCGAGCGCGGTGAGATAGACGAACGGCTTGAACGCCGAGCCGGGCTGGCGCTTGGCGGCGACCGCGCGGTTGAACTGGCTGTCGGCGTAGTTGCGGCCGCCGACCATGGCGCGTACCGCGCCGTCCGTCGTCATGGCGACCAGCGCGCCTTGGGCAACGCCGTTCTTGTCGCCTTTCGCCGCCAGCTCGTCGATCAGCGCCTTTTCCGCGCCGGCTTGCAGGCTGGCGTCGATGCTGGTGCGCACCACGATATCTTCCTCGACATGGCCGAGCACGTCGTTGAGCGCATCCATGATCCAGTCGGCGACATAATTGACCGAACCATTGCCGGCCTGCGCGACGATGCGCGGCGGCTTGGTCATTGCGACATGCGCGCTGGCGTCGCTGATGAAGCCCTGCTCGGCCATGGCCGCGAGCACGACCTGGGCGCGGCGTTCGGCACCGTCGAAATTGCGCGTCGGGGCAAGGCGCGATGGCGACTTCACCAGGCCGGCGAGCAACGCCGCTTCGGCCAATGAGATGTGCCTGGCGGACCTGCCGAAATAGCGCAGCGAGGCCTGCTCGATGCCGTAGGCGCCCGAGCCGAAATAGACGCGGTTGAGATACAATTCGAGGATCTGCGTCTTGGAAAATTTGCGCTCAAGCCAAAGCGCCAGCATCGCCTCCTGCAGCTTGCGGGTGAGGGTTCGCTCCTGGGTCAGGAACAGATTTTTGGCGAGCTGCTGGGTCAGGGTCGAGCCGCCCTGCACCACGTGGCCGGCCCGCCAGTTGGCCCAGGCGGCGCGGGTGATGCCGATGAAATCCACCGCCCCGTGCTTGTAAAAGCGCTTGTCCTCGGCGGCGAGGAAGGCCTCGGGGACGTA
>JACQDO010000198.1 GCA_016201085.1 Hyphomicrobiales bacterium
GCCTATATCCTCAAGCACTTCAAGGGCAAGAAGATCGCCATCGTGCACGACAAGACCACCTACGGCAAAGGTCTGGCCGACGAAACGAAGAAGGCGCTCGTCAAGGGCGGCATGAAGGAAGTGCTGTACGAAGGCATCAACACCGGCGAGAAGGATTTCTCCGCGCTGGTGTCCAAGATCAAGCAGTCGGGCGCCGTTTTGGTTTATTGGGGCGGCCTCTACACCGAAGGCGGCCTGCTGGTGCGGCAGATGCGCGACCAGGGCGTCAAGGCCATCCTGATGGGCGGCGACGGCATCACCTCGGATGAGTTCGCTTCCGTCGGCGGGCCGGGCGTGGAAGGCACGCTGATGACCTACGGCCCAGATCCGCGCAACAAGCCGGAAGCCAAGGCGGCGGTTGCGGAATTCCGCGCCAAGAAGTTCGAGCCGGAAGCCTACACGCTCTACTCCTACGCCGGCGTGCAGATCATCAAGCAGGCGGCGGAAGCGGCGAAGTCGCTCGATCCGAAGAAGGTGGCCGAGAAGATGCATTCCGGCATGCACTTCAAGACCGTGCTGGGCGACATCTCCTACGACAAGAAGGGCGACATCACCAAGCTCGACTACGTGATGTACATCTGGAAGAAGGACGCCAGCGGCAAGATCAATTACGTCGAGTGCCCGGGCTCCGATTGCTCGAAGCTGAAGTAGGCTTCACGCATATCGCTGAACGGAAAGTCCGCCGCGTTGGCGGGCTTTCCTATTTCTTGTCCTGGATCTGCGGTGCACCGCTAACGCGCTGCACCGCGTCGGGGACTAGAGGTTACCCGATCCGTCCCAGCACCGGAAACAGCTCCAGAATCCACACGCTCATCAGGTTGATGCTGCCGGTGAGGAAGGCGATGCCGGTGAGCACCAGCAGCGCGCCCATGGCGTGCTCGACCTTGGCGAGATGCTTCTTGAAGCGCGCCAGGAACCCCGCGAACGGCTCGATGGCGAATGCCGCGACGACGAACGGGATGCCTAAGCCCAGCGAATAGACCGCCAGCAGACTGGCGCCTTTGCTTACCGTCTGCTCGGCGGCCGCCACCGTCAGGATCGCCGCCAGGATCGGCCCGATGCACGGCGTCCAGCCGAAGGCAAACGCCAAGCCCATCACATAGGCGCCCCACAGCCCGACGGGTTTGGCCACCTCCAGCCGCTTCTGCCGGTGAAGCAAAGCGATCGGCGTGATGCCAAGGAAGTGCAGCCCCATGACGATAATCAAGACGCCGGCAACCGTGGACAGCGGCCCGGAATAGGCGCGCAGCAGCGCGCCGATCACACTGGCACTGGCGCCGAGCGAAACGAAAACGGTGGAAAAGCCGAGCACGAACAGCAAAGCCGCCACCACGGTCTCGCGCTTGACCCGCGGCTCCGGTTCCTTGTCGGCAAAGCGCTCCAGCGAGGTGCCCGCCAGGTAGACCAGGTAGGGCGGCACCAGCGGCAGCACGCAGGGTGAAAGAAAGCTGACCAGGCCCGCGATCAGGGCGGCCAGATAAGTGACATCGCCATTCATGGGGCCCTAGATGCCCCGGCAACTGTGGCGCTGGCAAGTCTGCCTGCCGGGCTCTGACCTTGAAGTGATCGGCCGTGATAGGCTTAACGTCTGGAGCATCAATGACCACGCGCAATCTCATCACCGATATACCCGGCCTGCGGGTCGGCCATGCCGGCGACGCCAAGCTCGGCTCCGGCGCCAGCGTGGTGCTGTTCGATACCGCCGTGGTGGCGAGCGTGGACGTACGCGGCGGCGGGCCAGGCACGCGTGAGACCGCTTTGCTCGACCCGGCGCAGACGGTCGAAGGCATCGACGCCATCGTGCTGTCCGGCGGCTCCGCCTTCGGGCTCGACGCCGCCTCCGGCGTGCAGGCTTGGTTGCGCGAGCAGGGCCGCGGCTTCCGCATCCGTGAGGCGGTTGTGCCGATCGTGCCGGGCGCCATCATGTTCGACCTGCTCAACGGCGGCGACAAGAACTGGGGCCGTTTCCCGCCCTATCGCGAATTCGGCTACGCGGCGGCGAAAAACGCCAGCACCGATGTGACGCTCGGCAGCGTCGGCGCCGGATTGGGCGCCACCACGGTCAACCTGAAAGGCGGCGTCGGCTCGGCCGCGGCGCAGACGCCGGACGGCATCAGCATCGGCGCGCTGGTCGTAGTAAACGCAGTCGGCTCGACGACCATCGGCGACCGCCCGCATTTCTGGGCGGCGCCGTTCGAGCAGAACAAGGAATTCGGCGGCCGCGGCTGGCCGGCGGCGTTCTCGGCCGCCGATCTCGCCATCCGCGCCAAAGGCGGGCCGCAGGAGAACACCACCATCGCGGTGATCGCCACCGACGCCAAGCTCAGCAAGGCGCAATGCAACCGCCTCGCCGTCATGGCGCATGACGGTTTCGCGCGCGCGATCTATCCGGTGCACACCCCGCTCGACGGCGACGTCATCTTTGCCGCCGCGACCGGCGCCAAGCCGCTGGCCGATCCGCATTACGGTCTCGCCGAGCTCGGCATGCTCGGCGCCAATGTGATGGCGCGCGCCATCGCGCGCGGCGTCTACGAGGCAAGCGCGCTGCCGTTTGCGGGCGCAGGCCATTGAGGCCCGGCGCGCGGCCGATCACCGGGCGTGAATCGGGAAAACACGGCCGGCTGCCGAGCCAGGTTTGGTCGTCGCTCCGCTCGCCCAACGGAAATAGTTCGCGCGCTTTCGGCATCAAACGCGCGAACTGCACTGGCGTGGGCGCGGCGTCGCGCGCGGCGATTTCGACGCCGGTGGTCATGCGCAGCCCCTGCTGCATCGGCGTGATCACGTAGCCGGCGTCGGCATCGAGCACCGGGCGCGCCAGGCCGGCATTGCCTTGCGCATGGAAGTGCCGGTGATAGCCGCGCTTGACCATCAAAGGCAGCCTGAGACCGAGCGGATCGAGCAGATCGTGCGCCCACGGCCCGAGCGCGACCACCGCCTCGCGCGCATCGACCCCGCCCTCGTTGGTTTCCACCCGCCAGCCGGCGCCGGCGCGATGCAGCGAGCGCGCATCGCCATGAAGCGTGACGCCGCCCAGCGCGGCAAAGCGCGCGGCATAGGCGCGCGTGACGCCGTAGGGATTGCTCACGCTCGCCGCCTGCGGCCAGAACGCCGCATGCGCGAACACCGGCCTGAGCGAAGGCTCGAGCGTCTGCGCGCCCGCAACGTCGAGCGCCTGCAACGGCAAGCCGAACTCGGCGGCAAGATCGAACTCAGCGTTCAACGCCTTGAAGCTGCGTGCGCTGCGATAGACCTTCAGCCAACCGGTCTTGCGCAGGAATTGCGCGGCGCCCGCTTCCGCCATCAACGCCTCGTGCTCAGCCACCGCGCGCGCAAACAACGGACGGATCAGCCGCGCGTTCTCGATCAGCCGCGCCGGGCGCGAGGCGGTGCGGAACGCGATGAGCCAGGGCAGCGCCTGTGGCAGGAACGACAGGTGGTAATTGGCCTCGCCCGCACGCTTGAGTGCGATGCGCATGAGTGCACCTGGATCGGCGGGAAACGCCGGCGGAAAGATCGTGTTGCCCTCGACGATGCCGGCATTGCCGAACGAGGTCTGCTCGCCCACGCCGGCGCGATCGAGCAGCGCCACGCTCAGCCCGCGCTTGGCGAGATGCAGCGCAACGGAGGTGCCGACAATGCCGGCGCCGAGCACGAGTACGTCCGTGCGGGCCATGAACAACCGTCTCCCGAGTCCTTTACTGGGCTCCGTCTTTTATATGGAATGGATCGGGCCCCGGCGCTATGACCGTGCGGCAACACCGCGCCGGAGCATCGCCAGCATGCCACTTCTGCAAGCGCTACGAGCCGCCCTGGCGTGGGTCGGCCGGCACGGTACGGGCGCGCTGGCGGCTTCGATTTTTCTCAGTATCGCTCTGCCACAGTTCGCCGCCATCCTGAAGCCGCACCTGGCCGAGGCGGTGTTCGTGCTGCTGCTGTTCTCCTATCTACGCACCGACCCGGCCGCCTTCCTGCGCTATCTGCGCTCGCCGGGCCTGACCATCGTCGCTGCGCTCTGGGTGATGGTGGCGATGCCGTTGCTGTTCGGTATCGTCTTTACCGTGGCCGGCCTGCGCGAGAGCATGCCGGCGCTCTACACCATCCTGATTCTACAAATCGCCACCACGCCGATCACCTCCTCGGCCGCCTTCGCGGCGCTGATGGGCCTCGACGTGGCGTTTTCGCTGGTGACGCTGATCATCACCAACGCGCTGTCGCCGCTTACCACCGTCGGCTTCAGCTATCTGTTCCTCGGCTCGTCGATGTTTTCGCCGCTCGAACTCGGCATCAAGCTGTTCCTGTTCTTTTCGGTGTCCGGCGTCGTCGCCTACGCCATCCGCCGCGTTGCCGGCGCGGCCTGGCTGGAGCGGCAGAAGGAGCCGATCGACGGACTCAACGTCATCGCCGTCTTCGTGTTCGCCATCGCCGCCATGGAAAGCGTGCCGCGCAACGTGCTGGCCGACCCCTGGCTCGCGCTCGAACTGCTGGGCTTGGTCTTGGTGGTGAGCGTCGCGCTGATCGGCCTGAGCGTGCTGGTGTTCCTGCACACGGGCTACGACCGCGCGGTGCCGGTCGGTCTGCTCGCCGCCTTCCGCAATATCGGCCTGGTCATGGCGACGCTCGGCTCGCAGCTGCCGGACCTCGCCTGGTTCTATTTCGCCATGGCGCAGTTTCCCATCTACCTGCTGCCGGCGGTGTTGCAGCCGCTGGCGCACCGGCTGTCGGAAAAGCGTTAACAGCGGCGCCGGTTTTCGGCCTGCAACATTGCCCGCAGGCCCCTCGCATGATAGGCGGTGGGCTTGTGGAGCCGATCATGCGCCCCCTGATCATCTCGCCGTCGATATTGTCCGCCGACTTCGCCAAACTGGGCGAGGAAGTGCGCGCGGTCGAGGCTGCCGGCTGCGACTGGATCCATGTCGACGTCATGGACGGGCATTTCGTGCCCAATATCACCATCGGCCCCGACGTGGTGAAGGCGCTGCGCCCGGTCACCCAGCTGACGCTGGACGTGCACCTGATGATCGCGCCGTGCGATCCCTATCTCGAGGCCTTCGCCAAGGCCGGCTCCGACATCATCACCGTGCACGTGGAGTCAGGCCCGCACGTGCACCGCTCGCTGCAGGCGATCCGCGCGCTCGGCAAAAAGGCCGGCGTCACCATGAACCCCGGCACGCCGGTCTCAAGTATCGAACACGTCATCGACATGGTCGATCTCGTGCTCGTCATGTCGGTCAATCCCGGTTTCGGCGGGCAGAAATTCATCCCGGCGGCGATCGAGAAGATCGGCGCCGTACGCGCGCTCATCGGCGCGCGGCCGATCGACATCGAGGTGGACGGCGGCGTCACACCCGACAACGCCGAGAAGATCGTGCGCGCCGGCGCCAATGCGCTGGTCGCCGGCAACGCGGTGTTCAAGGGCGGCAATTACAAAACCAACATCGCCGCCATCCGCCAGGCGGCTGCGCTGGCGCGCGGAGAAGCGGCGTGATTGTTTTTGTCATTCCGGGGCGCGCATCAGCGCGAACCCGGAATCCAGATACAGACGATGCATTTGCCTCTGGATTCCGGGTCCGCTCGCTAACGCAAGCGTCCCGGAATGACGGAAAGGTAATCGAATGATTCCCCGCTATTCCCGCCCCGAAATGGTCGCCATCTGGTCGCCGGAGAGCAAGTTCCGCATCTGGTTCGAGATCGAGGCGCACGCGGCCACCGCCATGGCCGAGCTCGGCATCATCCCGAAGGACGCCGCCAAGAAGATCTGGGACAAAGGCAGGACCGCCAAATTCGATGTCGCCCGCATCGACGCCATCGAGGCCGAGGTCAAGCACGACGTCATCGCCTTCCTGACGCATCTGTCGGAGATCGTCGGTCCGGAAGCGCGCTTCATGCATTCCGGCATGACCTCGTCGGACGTGCTCGACACCTGCTTCAACGTGCAGCTCACGCGCGCCGCCGATTTCCTGATCGACGACGTCGACGTGCTGCTCGCCGCGCTCAAGCGCCGCGCCTTCGAGCATAAATTCACGCCGACGGTCGGCCGCTCGCACGGCATTCATGCCGAGCCGACCACCTTCGGGCTCAAGCTCGCCTATGCCTATGCCGAATTCGCGCGCGGGCGCGAGCGCCTGATCGCCGCACGGAAAGAGGTCGCGACCTGCGCCATCTCCGGCGCGGTCGGCACCTTCGCGCAAGTCGACCCGCGCGTCGAAGCATATGTCGCCAAGGCCATGGGCCTCGCCGTCGAGCCGATCTCGACCCAGGTCATCCCGCGCGACCGCCACGCCATGTATTTCGCCACGCTCGCCGTGATCGCCTCCTCGATCGAGCGGCTGGCCACCGAGATCCGCCATCTGCAACGCACCGAGGTGCTGGAGGCAGAAGAATTTTTCTCCGAGAAGCAGAAGGGCTCCTCGGCTATGCCGCACAAACGCAACCCGGTGCTGTCGGAGAACGTCACCGGCTTGGCGCGCATGGTGCGCGGCTACGCGATCCCGGCCATGGAGAACGTCGCGCTCTGGCACGAGCGCGACATTTCGCATTCTAGCGTCGAGCGCATGATCGGGCCGGACGCCACCGTCACGCTCGACTTCGCGCTGGCGCGCTTGGCCTCCCTAATCGACAGACTGCTGGTCTATCCAGCCTCGATGCAGAAGAACCTCGACAGACTTGGCGGCCTCATCCACTCCCAAAGAGTATTGATCGCGCTGACGCAGAAGGGCGTGGCGCGCGAGGACGCCTACGCCATCGTGCAGCGCAACGCCATGAAGGTGTGGGGCGGCGAGGCCAATTTCCTCGAGCTGCTCAAGAAAGACCCGGACGTGCGCGCCAAGCTGAGCGACAAGGAGCTGGAGGCCAATTTCGACCTCGACCATCATTTCAAGCACGTCGATACGATCTTTACCCGCGTGTTCGGGAGCGCCTGAGTTGACGGAAGCGCCGACGATTGTCGTGTTCGATTCCGGCCTGGGCGGGTTGACGGTGTTCCGCGAGGTCGCACGGGCGCGGCCGGACGCGCGCTTCGTCTATGTCGCCGACGACGCCGGCTTCCCCTACGGCAATATGCCGGAAGAGGCGCTGATCACGCGCATCGTGCACGTCATCGGCAAGGCCATCGACCGGCACGCGCCCGACCTGGTGGTGGTGGCCTGCAACACCGCCTCCACACTGGCGCTCACCGAACTGCGCGCGCGCTTCAAGGTGCCCTTTGTCGGCACCGTGCCGGCGATCAAGCCGGCCTGCGCGCAGTCGCAGACGAAACGCATCGCCGTGCTCGGCACGCAAGCCACCGTCGGCCGCGAATATACCCGCGCACTGATCCGCGAATTCGCCGCCGGCTGCGAGGTGACGCTGGTCGGCTCGCCGCGGCTCGCCACCTTCGCCGAGGCCGAGCTGGCCGGCCAACCGGTCGCCGATAGCGACATCAAGAGCGAGATCGCCGGTTGCTTCGTCGAGGCGGATGGCCGGCGCACCGACACCGTGGTGCTGGCCTGCACGCATTATCCGCTGCTGCTCGAACGCTTCCGCGCGGTGGCGCCCTGGCCGGTGGCGTGGCTCGATCCGGCGCCGGCCATCGCGCGCCGCGTTGCCGACCTGCTGCGCGACGTGCCGGCGGATGCCGCCCCGCCGCCGCCGCGCATCGTGTTCACTTCGGGACAAGCGCCCTCGCCTATCCTGGCCCGGGCACTGGCGAAATACGGCTTCTAACCCAGCACCTGCGGCCATACCTCCACCGCCCCGCGCCAGATCATGTCGCAGGCGACGTAGAGAATGACCGCCAGGCCCAAATAGGCGATCCAGCGGTGCTTGTTGAGCAGGCGCGCGATGAAGCTCGCCGCCACGCCCATCAGTACGATCGACAGGCCGAGACCGAACACCAGCGCGACCGGGTGGTCGCGCGCCGCGCCCGCCACCGCCAGCACGTTGTCGAGCGACATCGACACATCCGCCAGCACGATCTGCCAGGCCGCCTGCGCGAAGCTCTTGCGTGGCACGTGGGCATCGCCAGCCGTCAGCGCCGCGTCAACTTGCCGGTGCGAAGGCCCGCGCAACTCGCGCCACATCTTCCAGCACACCCACAGCAGCAGGATGCCGCCGGCGAGCAGCAGGCCCACGATATCCAACAATTGGACGGCGACGCCGGCGAAGGCGATACGCAGCACGGTAGCGGCGATAATGCCGACTAGAATGGCGCGCGCGCGTTGCGCGTTGGCCAGGCCCGCCGCCGCCAACCCGATGACGACCGCATTGTCGCCGGCCAGCACCAGATCGATGGCGATCACCTGCAGCAGGGCGGCGATCGATTCACGCGATAGGATGAGAAGGTCGGTCATGGTCGTCGGGCCCTCCAGGCGTTCAATCAGTCCGACATCGCAGCCATTTGGCTGCCAGAGGGGCCCGGCCTGACCGGCGTTAAATAGGATCGAAGCGACGGCCCGGCAAGACCGCCCGGCCCGCCGGAATGGTAAAGACAACCCGCCGTTACCCGGTTTGACACCCGCACCCGTACCCCCTAAAACCCGCGCACCTTGCGGGTTTTCATAGTCCGGCAGGGCGTTTCGCGACCCGTGGCAAGACCTTGCGCTTTCGAGGTCCAGCCTGTCGGTTCCGGAGGGATCCGGGACAGAGGAGGGCGCGGTTCCTCCATATCCTTCAACAAACGCGAGGACGCGATGACCAAGCGCAGTGAATCGAAATACAAGATCGACCGCCGGATGGGCGAGAACATCTGGGGCCGTCCCAAGAGCCCGGTGAACCGGCGCGAGTACGGCCCCGGCCAGCACGGCCAGCGCCGCAAGGGCAAGCTCTCCGACTACGGCGTGCAGCTCAAGGCCAAGCAGAAACTGCGCGGCTATTACGGCAATATTTCCGAGCGCCAGTTCCGCGGCATCTATGACGAAGCCATCCGCATGAAAGGCGATAGCGGCGCGCACATGATCGGCCTCCTGGAGCGCAGGCTCGATGCCGTGATCTTCCGCGCCAAGTTCGTGCCCACCGTGTTCGCGGCGCGTCAGTTCATCAACCACGGCCACATCAAGGTGAACGGCCGGCGCGTCAATATCCCGAGCTTCCGCGTCAAGGTCGGCGATGTGGTGGAGATCAAGGAAAAATCCAAGCAGATGAACCTGGTGCTGGAAGCGCAGGCGCTGGCCGAGCGCGACGTGCCCGACTACATCGAGGTCGACACCGGCAAGATGACCGCCAAACTCGCCCGCATCCCGGCCTTCACCGATGTGCCCTATGCGGTGCAGATGCAGCCACACCTCGTAGTCGAATATTATTCGCGCTAGCGCTGAAGCCGAATCGAATTAGAACGAAAGTCGAAGCCCCGGCCTGCAAAGCTGGGGCTTCGCACATTCGTCCACAGCAGCCTCCCGCTATTTGCGGCACAATCTCAATACGTTATCGCATTGCACCACAGAATATAGTGTTTACGTTGCCTCAAATTACTAGATTTAGTAAGCCACGCTGGCTGAAGTCTGAATCAGGGGAGAATCGCTCATGAACGGTTTGAATGCCTTGAAAAGCTGGATCGGTGCGTTGACTGAAGTTGCGCTGATGCTGCTGGCTCTCGGCATCGTCTTGGCGCTGCTCGCCGGCCCGCAAGTGCCATTCCTTGGCAACGTCGTCGGCAACATCGTCGCTCTCATCACCGACCTGGGTAAGGCCGGCGTAACGGGCTTGATCGCCCTCGGTGTCATACTCTGGTTGTTCTCCAAGCGCTCAATGAGCTGATCCCGGACCAGCCGGGTACAACTCACTGCCGACCGCGGGTTACGCGGTCTGCCCCTTTGGGTGGGGACACCTTCCCCACCCAATCGTCCTGAACCGCCGGCGGATGGTCGAATTGGCCTCGGGCGCCGGGCCCGAACATTCGCTCTTTGCGTTCCGAATTTTTGCGCCATCATAGGTGAGCCATGATGGACATCCTCGACAAGACCAAACGTTACCTCTGGGCATTCGTCGAGATCGGCTTTGCCGGCATTCTCGCGATCATGCTGATCTATTTGATCCTCGGGCCGAATTCCGGGGTGTTCGTGCAGTCGGTGGCGGACAATGTCATGAAATTCGCCAACGCCGTGCCGACCCCGAGCCTGATCGGCCTCGCCCTCCTGCTCGCCCTCATTTACCTGATCATGCAACGCCTGCCGCCGCGGCGGCGTTAAGATCGCTGGCTGCGCGCGCCGCTTCGGCGTAGAAGGCCGCATATCACCGCGAAAGCCGTTTGCGTATCCATGCGCCTGACTCGACGTTCGCTGCTTGCCGCCACCGCCGCCAGCCTCGCTGCGCGAGCTTTGCCTGCTTTTGCGACACCCGCCGCGTTCCGTCACGGCGCCTTCGAGGTGACGGTGGTGAGCGACGGCCATCTGGTGCTGCCGGTGGGCTTTCTGGCGCCCGACGCGCCGCCGGCCGAGCGCGCGGCGCTGCTGAAAGCGGCCGGCGAAACCGGCGAGCAATATCATTCGCCGACCAATGTCACGCTGATCCGCGCCGGCAGCGACCTGATCCTGGTCGACATGGGCTCCGGCGACCGCTTCATGCCGAGCGCCGGCAAACTGTGGGACAATCTGAAGGCCGCCGGCATCGACAAGGGCAAAATCAGCAAGGTGGTCTTCACCCACGGCCACCCCGATCACCTCTGGGGCGCGGTCGACGAACTGGACGATCTGGTGACGCCGGATGCCAGCTTCTACGTGGCGAGCGCGGAGTGGGACTTCTGGACCGGCGACAATGCGCTGCGCGGTCTGCCGGCCGAACGCGCCGGCTTCGTCACCGGCGCGCGGCGCAATTACGCGGCCATCAAGCAGCGCGTGAAGATGGTCAA
>JACQDO010000199.1 GCA_016201085.1 Hyphomicrobiales bacterium
TGTTCCGGAAATATCCGCTGCAGCTGCTGACACCGCACAGCAAATACAGCTTCCACACCCAGAGCGACGGCAAGGACAGCTTCCTGCTCAACATCCCTGACCACCGGGTGAAGGTGAAGGATTGGTACTATTGGACCGTGCGCATGAATCCGCAGGACGCCGCCGAGCGCGGCATCAAGCAGCACGATCTGGTCAAGGTCTACAACGACCGTGGCGCGGTGATCTGCGCGGCGGTGCTGACGCAACGGCTGCCGCGCGGCGTGGCCTCGAGCTACGAGTCGTCGGCGCTGTATGAGCCGATGGGCGAGCCGGGCCTGTCGGTCGACCGCGGCGGCGTGGTCAATCTGCTGATGCCGCACCGCTCGCAGACCAAGTCGACGCACGCGCTCGCCGGCTCGCAAGGCCTGGTCGAGATCGAACCGTGGGACGGCAAGACCGAATTTGTCTCGGAGGCTTTCGCCGCCCAGGCGAAGGAGAATACCGCGGTGAAGGACAAGAAAACCCGCACCAAACGCAAAGCGTCGGCGCTGGTGCCGGCGAAATGACGACTGACGTGAATTCCACGGGCCGCTCCCATGCCGGGGCCGGGCCGTGGCCGCAACAGGAGGAGAGGACCTAATGGCTTATCTGTTCAAGCAAGGAGAGCTGCCGTCGCTGATCGACGCCAAGCAGGCGCGCGAGCGTATTTTCTTCGTCAACCAGGAACTCGCCAAGATCGACGACATGCTGGCCGGCGTCATGTACTACAAGAAGGATGCGGCCTCGCCGTTGCATCTGCACAAGAACTGCGAGCACTTCTATTTCATCATCGAAGGTCAGGCGACGGTGGAATCCGACGAGGGCGTGCGCCCGGTCGGCCCCGGCGACATGATCTTCATCCCGGCCGAGGAAAAGCACCGGCTGCGCGCCAAGGCCCCGCTGTTCTATTTCGAGTGGCAGGCGCCCAATCGTTTCCAGACCACCATCCTCGAAGGCACCGGTGACGACCTGCGCTGGGAGCGCAAGGACGGCAAAGTGTGGATGCAGAGCTGAGCACAAGGAACAACGATCATGTCGCTGACATTCATCGAAACCAACAAACTTCCGAAAAAACCCTCGACCGGCGCTGGCGAGGTCACCGAGGTGCTGAACCAGGCGCTGTGCGGGGCCAAGAACGTGCTTGGCTCGCTGCGCTGGCTCAAATCGGCCGAGACGTACAACGCCGAGGCCGCCGGCAAGCATCAGCTCATCTATCTCATGGACGGCAAGGGCAGCATCAGCCTCAACGGCAAGCCCTACGACATGGAGAAGGGCGGCGGCGTCTATCTCGGCCCGACCGAAAGCGCCAGCATCAAGGCGGCGAACGGCGCTTCCCTCAAGCTGTTTCATCTCATCGTGCCGCAATTTTCGAAGTGAAAACTACCGGGACGAGGCGCGGACCTTGCGGCCCGCGTCTCGCGACGGACTGAGTTCTGTAACCAAGCGAGATACGCGATGAAAAAGTGGAACCTCGTCATCGACGTCGCCGAGTGCACCAATTGCAATCTGTGCACGCTCGCGGCCATGGACGAATATGTCGGCAACGACTTCCCCGGCTATTCAGCGCCGATGCCCAAGCACGGCCACAGGTGGATCGACATCCTGCAAAAGGAACGCGGCGAACTGCCGATCCTCGACGTCGCCTATGTGCCGACTTTATGCAATCATTGCGACAACGCGCCCTGCGTCGCCAAAGGCGGCGGCGCCATTGCCAAGCGCGCCGACGGCATCGTGCTGATCGATCCGGTCAAGGCCAAGGGCCGCAAGGACCTGGTCGAAGCCTGCCCCTACGGCCACATCTGGTGGAACGAGGAACTGAAAGTTCCGCAGGCCTGGACCTTCGACGCCCACCTCATCGATCAAGGCTGGAAGCAGACGCGCGGGCAGCAGTCGTGCCCGACCGCCGCCATGCAGGCGATCTGCGTGGAAGACGACGAGATGGCGAGCCTCGCGCGCGAGCAGCAGCTCGACGTCATCAAGCCGGAGCTCGGCACCAAGCCGCGCGTCTACTACAAGAATCTGTGGCGCTACAGCAAGTGCTTCATCGCCGGCACGGTGTCGGCGAAGGCGAAGGGCGCGGTCGATTGCGTCGAGGGCGCCAGCGTATCGCTGCTCAAGGACGGCGCCGTGGTGGCGAAAGCCAAGACCGACAATTACGGCGACTTCAAATTCGACCGGCTCGACGAGAACTCCGGCAACTATGTCGTGGAGATTTCGTCCGGCAAAACCAAGAAGTCGGTGCCGGCCAAGCTCGGCGCCAGCATCAGCCTGGGCGAGATCAGGCTGTAAGCGCGCGGCAGCGAGCAGGGAGGCAAGGCCGTCATGCCTGAATCGATCCCGCTCACGCTGCCGCAACTCGCCGGCCTCTACCAGACACTGGCGCCCCTGACCGAGGCGCTGCTGCGCGTCGCCGTCGGCCTGGCGATGGTGCCGCACGGCCTGCGCATGACCTTCGGATTTTTCCCCACCACCGGGCAGCCGCTGCGCAATATCGGCATGATCGCCGAATATCTGGACAAGCAGGGCTATCGCCCGGGCTGGCTGCTGGCGCCGGCGATTTCCGCAACCCAACTGGTGTGCGGGCCGCTGGTGGCGCTCGGCCTGTTCACGCGGCCCGCCGCCGTGCCGCTCGTGCTGTTCTTGGCTGTCACCAATATCGAGCGCTGGCGCGTCGGCCGCTACTTCTGGAATCAGCTCGGGCTCGAATACACGCTGATGTGGACGATCGCCGCGCTCTATGTGCTGGCGCATGGCGGCGGCGTCTATTCGCTCGACAACCTGCTGTTCGGGCGCGCGTTCTAGCGCCGGAAAACCCCGGCCAAACCCTTGATTTCGGTCAAATCGGACGCGGCCGGATGGCCCTAAATTGCCCCCATGCCTAGGTCCACGCGCGCTGCCCCGCCCGCCTCCTCATTGCGGGCGCTGCTGGAGAATATTCCCGGCTTCCTGCTGGCGGCCGCGCCGCTGGCGGTGATCCAGCCGATTCTGGGACACATCGCCGCCCATGTGGCAAAAAACCGTCCCGAATTGTTCGCCCGCCTGGGCGTGCACGCGCGCAAGAGATTCCTCATCGATCCGACCGACCTGCCGTTCGTGCTGGTGCTGTCGCCCGACAACAAACGCCCGCAATTGCGCGCCTATCGCCGCTACGAGAAGCCCGCGCATCACGCCGCCATCGCCGGCAAGTTCATGATCCTGATGGAGATGATCGACGGTACGCTTGACGGCGACGCGCTGTTTTTCACCCGCGATCTGCGCGTCTCCGGCGACACCGAAGCGGTGGTGGCGCTGCGCAACGCGCTCGACGATTTCGAAGGCAGCGCGCTCGACAGCGTGGTGTCGTCGTTCGGACCGCTGGCCAAGCCCGCCGCGCTGGCGGTGTCGGCCTTGCGTTCCATGCAAGCGAGTCATCGTCATGCCTGAGACTTACACTCGTCCCGAACTGGTCTGTCCGGCCGGTACGCCCGCGGCCTTGCGCACGGCGGTCGATGCCGGCGCCGACGCGGTCTATTGCGGGTTCCAGAACGAGACCAATGCGCGCAATTTTCCCGGCCTGAACTTCACGCCGGCCGAGCTCGAAGCGTCGCTCGGCTACGCCCATGCGCGCGAGGCCAAGGTGCTGCTGGCGGTCAATACCTTCCCGCCCGCCGGCAAGTTCGACCTGTGGCGCGACGCCGTCGATATCGCCGCCAGGCTCAAGGTCGATGCCATGATCGTCGGTGACATCGGCGTCGCCGACTACGCCGCGAAAACTTATCCGGAGCTGCGGCTGCATCTCTCGGTGCAGGCCGGTGCCTCCTCGCCGGAAGCCATCCGCTTCTACTGCCAGGCCTTCGGCATCAAGCGCGTGGTGCTGCCGCGCATCCTCACCGTCGCCGAGATCGCCGAGCTGCACAGCGAAATCCCCTGCGAGATCGAAGCCTTCATCTTCGGCAATATCGGCATGATGGCGGAAGGCCGTTGCAGCCTGACCAATTACGCCACCGGCCTGTCGACCAACATGGACGGCGTCTGCTCGCCGGCCGCCGATGTGCACTACGAGGACGACAGCGAAGGCAACCTGACCACGCGGCTCGGCCCCTTCATGATCGATTGCTTCGCCGGCGGCGAGAATGCCGGCTATCCGACCATCTGCAAGGGCCGCTACACTTGCAGCGCCAACACCGATCCCTATTACGCCTTCGAAGAGCCGATCAGCCTCAATCTGTCGGCGCTGTTGCCCGACCTGATGAAGGCGGGCGTCACCGCGCTCAAGATCGAAGGCCGCCAGCGCAGCCGTGCCTACGTCAAGGCGGTGGTGGCGGCGTTCCGCAAGGCGGTCGACGACGTCATGGCGGGCAACGCCCCGGCGCTGGCCAATCTGCTGGCGCTGACCGAAGGCCACCGCGAGACGCAAGGCGCCTTCCGCAGCAAGGCATGGAGATGACCGTGCAGCAGCGCCCCGCCAGCGTCACCCTCGGACCGGTGCTGTTCAACTGGCAGCCGGAGAAGTGGCGCGATTTCTATTTCCGCATCGCCGACGAAGCCCCGGTCTCGACCGTCTATCTCGGCGAGACCGTGTGCTCCAAGCGCGCGCCGCTGATCGAGCCGTATTACGCGGAGGTCGCCGAGCGCTTGCAGGCGGCCGGCAAGAGCGTGGTGTTTGCCTCGCTGTCGGAAGTGTTGAGCAGGCTCGACCGCAAGCTGGCCGAGCAGATCTGCACCGCCGAGGGCTTCCTGGTGGAAGCCAATGACGGCTCCGCGCTGCTGCACCTGAAAGGGCGGCCGCACCATATCGGCCCGCTGATGAACGTGTACAACGAGCGCACGGTGGCCTTCCTCGCCGGCAATGGCGCGCAGAATGTCTGCCTGCCGGTGGAAATGCCGGCCAGCGCCGTTGGCGCGCTGTGCCAGGCCACACGCGATCTCAACGTCAGCATCGAAGTGCAGGTGTTCGGGCGCCAGTCGCTGGCGCTGTCGGCGCGCTGCTATCACGCCCGCGCGCACGGCCGCACCAAGGATTCCTGCCGTTTCGTCTGCGAGGAGGACCCCGACGGGCTGGAACTGAGCACGCTCGACGACCGCAAGTTCCTCACCGTCAACGGCGTCCAGACGCTGTCCTATGAATATCTCAATTTGCTGCGCGAGGTGCCCGCTTTGCGCGCCATGGGCGTCTCGCGTTTTCGTCTGTCGCCGCATACAATCGACATGGTCGAAGTGGCCAAGATCTTCGCCGGCGTCGTCGCCGGCGGTCTTGGCGTCGAGGAAGCAGCTAGCCGGCTCGAAGCGATGAAGCCTTCGGCGCCGTTCGCCAACGGCTTCTATTACGGCAAACCGGGGTATACCTGGAACGGCGCCAGCGCCGTCTGACCGTACGGTCCGGCAAAGACGCGCCACAACGTGTTGAAAGAGAGCAAGCGATGTCGCCACCAGCCGAAAAGCGCGCGGGTATCCCCGCGATGCTGAAAGACTCGGACTTCGTATGGGAGGACCCGCTCGATCTGGAGGGCGATCTCAGCGCGCAAGAACGCATGGTACGCGATACCGCGCGCGGCTTCGCGCGCGACTATCTAATGCCAAAGGTAGTCGCCGCCTATCGCAATGAAACGTACGACGCGCAGATGCTGCCGGAGATGGGCAAGCTCGGCCTGATCGGCTCGACTTTGCCCGACGCCTATGGCGGCTCAGGCCTGGGTTACGTTGCATACGGGCTGATCGCGCGCGAAATCGATCGCGTCGACTCGGGCTACCGCTCGATCGTATCGGTGATGGCTTCGCTGGTGATCCATCCGATCTATGCCTATGGCAGCGAAGCGCAGCGCCGCAAATTTCTGCCCAAGCTCGCCAGCGGCGAGATGATCGGCTGCTTCGGCCTGACCGAACCCGACCACGGCTCCGATCCCGGCTCGATGGTGACGCGCGCCGAGAAGGTCGCCGGCGGCTACAAGTTGAACGGCGCCAAGGCCTGGATCACGAATTCGCCGATCGCGGATATCGCGATCGTGTGGGCCAAGTTCGACGGCGTCATCCGCGGCTTTATCGTCGAGCGCGGCACCAAAGGTTTCTCCACGCCCAAGATCGAAGGCAAGCTAAGCTTGCGCACCTCGCTCACCGGCGGGATCGTGCTGCAGGACTGCGTCGTCCCGGAAGACAACATTTTGCCGAACATCGGCGGCTTTGCCGGCCCGTTCGGCTGCCTCAACAACGCGCGCTACGGCATCGCCTGGGGCGCCATGGGCGCGGCCGAATTCTGCTGGCACGCGGCGCGGCAATACACGCTCGACCGCAAGCAGTTCGGCCGCCCGCTCGCCGCCAATCAGCTCATCCAGAAGAAGCTCGCCGACATGCAGACCGAAATCGCGCTCGGCCTGCAAGGCGCGCTGCGGCTCGGCCGCCTGCTGGAGCAGGGGCGCGCGGCGCCGCCGTCGATCTCGCTGATGAAGCGCAACAATTGCGGCAAGGCGCTCGACATCGCCCGCGTCGCGCGCGACATGCACGGCGGCAACGGCATCTCGGACGAGTATCACGTGATGCGCGTGCTGGCGAACCTGGAGACGGTGAACACCTACGAGGGCACGCACGACATCCACGCGCTGATTCTCGGCCGCGCGCAGACCGGAATCCAGGCGTTCATGTGAGAGCAGCGCGCACCTCTCTCAACGTCGTCATGGCCAGGCTTGTCCCGCCTGCGCGGCCGAAGCCGCTTCGGCGCGGCGAA
>JACQDO010000202.1 GCA_016201085.1 Hyphomicrobiales bacterium
GGATGTCCTCTCTGTTCTATCGGGCGAAGCGTTGATTTGGTCTCGAACAGGGCGCAGGGCGCGCACAACCGTCCAACTGCCGCATGCAGGCGACGGCCGCCGAGCGGCCGCGCCTGATGCGAGGCGTGTGTGCCGTGCATGTCGTCGTACTTGGGGGTGAAAGTCCCCTGTCCAGGTGTTCGTGGAGCCGAAGGACAAGTGAAGCGCAAGGGCGTCGTCGTGAGGCGGGGTCTGAAGGAAGCGTGGAGCAAAACCGCGGCCCGATGGACAAGAACCGGATAACGAGGCCTACCCGGCCGGACGAGCGAGCCAATGATCGCGAAGTCCACGGCCATCAAAGACCGGGGTGGTAAATCCGGCGGGCGGGCGGCGGCGGCGGTCGACCTTACCTCGGGAGGTCTGCGCTGTGTCCCGGATTCGAGACTGAGGCCGTCGCAAGGCGACCTGACCGCAGCGCAGAAGTCAGCAGGGGCATAGTAGGCGGAGTGATCCGGCCGAAGGCCCGAACGGTCGGAATTGGGAAGTAGAAACGCGCATCTCGATGGCGCCATGCGGCGGAACACCGGTAGTGTCCGGCCTGCTCGCCAAGACTGAAGGGTGAAGCCCGACGGCGCGGTGAGGCAGGGACCGAAGCGTCTTCGCGGATGCACGCTTCCAAACCCCGGCGGTCACCCCTCCTGCGGGAACAGGTGTCCGCTCAATCCACCGAACCGCCGTATACGGACCCGTATGTACGGTGGTGTGGGAGGGGAGGAGCCGCGAGGCTCCCCCCTATCCCGATTCTTCACCCCCTGCGCCTTCAGGGGAGGGTAAAGCGCACGCTGCCGCGCTAAGGATGCGGCTAACGGCCGCGAAACCTCGATTTTTCGGCCCTTTTCGCCTTGACTTGGGGGTGTATGGCCGATACATACGCCCCACTTTACGGCAGGCGGTGAGCTTCGCTTGCTCGGAACGGCCGCCCGGCTAACCCATTGAGAGTGTTAAGTTTTCTCAGTGCTTGGCCGGCGCATCGCCTCGACGAATGAAGCTCAGACGCTGCCACTGACAGCCACTGTCAGACGAACGAGTGCATGGCCGCGATGCGTTGACCGCGTCGTGGTCGTCCGAACGGAAAAGCGCCCCCGCGACGAGCGGATGGCGCGATTTCGTTTTGCGCGCGGAAACGACGCGCAAGAACGCTGGGCGAAGGCCCAAAAGAACGCTGGGCGCAAGCCCAAAATGTGCCGGGGCGATAAGCCCAACTATGCCGGGCGTTCACGCCCAAACGGAAGGTAGCGAAGGCGAACAATGCCGACGATCAACCAGTTGATTGCCAAACCGCGCAAGCCACTGCAGGCCCGCAACACGGCGCCGGCGCTGCAATCTTCGCCGCAGAAGCGTGGCGTCTGCACGCGCGTCTATACGACCACGCCGAAGAAGCCCAACTCGGCGCTGCGCAAGGTCGCCAAGGTGCGCCTCACCAACGGCTTCGAGGTGATCGGCTACATCCCGGGCGAGGGCCATAACCTGCAAGAGCACTCGGTGGTGATGATCCGCGGCGGCCGCGTCAAGGATCTGCCGGGCGTGCGCTACCATATCATCCGCGGCACGCTCGACACCCAGGGCGTCAAGGACCGCCGCCAGCGCCGCTCGAAATACGGCGCCAAGCGCCCGAAATAAGGATCGCTGTCATGTCCCGTCGCCACGCCGCAGAAAAGCGCGAAATCATTCCGGACCCGAAGTTCGGCAATATCGTCGTCAGCAAATTTATGAACGCCGTCATGTACGACGGCAAGAAGTCGGTCGCGGAAGGAATCGTCTACGGCGCGCTCGAAATGATCGAGAGCAAGACCAAGCAGAGCCCGCTCACGGTATTCCAGCAGGCGCTCGACAACGTGATGCCCTCGATCGAAGTGCGCTCGCGCCGCGTCGGCGGCGCTACCTATCAGGTGCCGGTCGAAGTGCGCACCTCGCGCCGCCAGGCGCTCGGCATCCGCTGGATCATCATCGCGGCGCGCGACCGCAACGAAAGAACAATGACCGAGCGGCTCTCGGCCGAGCTGCTCGACGCATCCAATAACAGGGGAAACGCCGTCAAGAAGCGCGAGGACACCCACAAGATGGCGGAAGCCAACCGGGCCTTCTCGCATTACCGCTGGTGACGGCGAACAACCTCAAGGAATAGAACTGATATGCCCCGCGTCCACCCTATCGAGGACTACCGCAATTTCGGCATCATGGCCCACATCGATGCCGGGAAAACCACGACCACGGAGCGGATCCTCTATTATACCGGCAAGAGCCATAAGATCGGCGAGGTGCACGAAGGCGCCGCGACGATGGATTGGATGGAGCAGGAGCAGGAACGCGGCATCACCATCACCTCGGCCGCGACTACCGCGTTCTGGAAAGAAAAGCGCCTCAACATCATCGACACCCCCGGCCACGTCGACTTCACCATCGAGGTGGAACGCTCGCTGCGCGTGCTCGACGGCGCCGTTGTCGTGCTCGATTCCAACCAGGGCGTCGAGCCGCAGACCGAGACGGTCTGGCGCCAGGGCGACAAATACAAAGTCCGACCGAGACGGTCTGGCGCCAGGGCGACAAATACAAAGTTCCGCGCATCGTGTTCGCCAACAAGATGGACAAGATCGGCGCGGACTTCTTCCAGTGCCTGAAAGACATCGTCGACCGCCTCGGCGCAAAGCCGGTGGCGATCCAGCTCCCGATCGGCGCGGAGCAGAATTTCAAAGTCCTCATCGATCTCGTGCGCATGAAGGGCGTCGTCTGGGAAGACGAGGCGCTCGGCGCGAAATATCACGACATCGACATTCCCGCCGACATGGTCGATCAGGCCAACGAATATCGCGAGAAGATGATCGAAGCCGCGGTCGAGCTCGATGACGCCGCGATGACGGAATACCTCGAAGGCAAGATGCCCGACGAGGCGACGCTCAAGAAACTCATCCGCAAGGCCGTGATCACCGGCGCGTTCTATCCGGTGCTGTGCGGCTCCGCCTTCAAGAACAAGGGCGTGCAGCCGATGCTCGATGCCGTGGTCGATTACCTGCCGTCGCCTCTGGACATCCCGCCGATCATCGGTCTGGATCCGGAGAAGG
>JACQDO010000203.1 GCA_016201085.1 Hyphomicrobiales bacterium
GGCGATCATGCCGGCGATGGCGCCGCCAGCGGTGGCGCGCCGCCAGAACAGCCCGCCGAAGAATGCCGGCGCCAGTTGCGCGATCGCCGCGAAAGCGAGGATGCCGATGGCGAAAAGCTGCGCATCGCCGGCCATCCGGTAATAGATATAGGCGAGCAGCAGGATGGCGAAGATCGACAGTCGCCGCACCGAGAGCAGCAGCGAGCCGACATTCTCGCGGCGGCTGAGCAGCGCCCCGCGCCGCTGCAACACCAGCGGCATGACGAGGTCGTTCGACACCATGATCGAGAGCGCCACCGATTCCACGATCACCATGGCGGTGGCCGCCGACAGCCCGCCGACGAAGGCGGCGATGGTGAGGATGTTGGAGCCCGCCTGTAGCGGCAGCGCCAGCACGAACATGTCGCTGTCGACCGTGCCGGACTTGAAGGTGAGCATGCCGGCGAACGCGATCGGCACCACGAACAGGTTGATCAGCACCAGATAGAGCGGAAACAGCCAAGCGGCACGCTTGATCTCGCCTTCGTTGTTGTTCTCGACCACCGCCACATGGAATTGCCGCGGCAGCAGGATGATCGCCACGAACGACAGCAGCGTGGTGACGACCAGCGTGTCGAACGGCACCTCATGGGCGAACAGGCTTGTCGTCTGGGGATGTTGCCGCGCCGCCTCGAACAGCGCGCTGGGGCCGCCGAACATCCAGAACGTCACGAAGATGCCGACCGCCAGGAAGGCGAACAGCTTGACGATCGATTCGGTGGCGATCGCCAGCATCAAGCCATCTTGATGTTCGGTGGCGTCGATGTGGCGGGTGCCGAACAGCACCGCGAAGGTCGCCATCGACAGCGCCACGAACAGCGCGATGTCGCCAAACAGGGACGTGCCGGGATCGCTTGCCATCGTGATGTGCGCCAGAATGGTTTCCAGCGAGGACGACACCGCTTTGAGCTGCAGCGCGATGTAGGGAATGGTGCCCACGATCGCGATCAGCGCGACGGTGGCGGCCACCGCCTGACCCTTGCCGTAGCGCGCGGCGATGAAGTCGGCGATCGAGGTGATGTTCTGCGTTTTCGCCAGGCGCACGATGCGCACCAGCAGCGGCGAGAACAGCCCGATCATCAGCACCGGGCCGATATAGATGGTGAGGAATTCGTAGCCGGTGCGCGAGGCCGAGCCGACCGAACCGAAGAAGGTCCACGACGTGCAATAGATCGCCAGCGACAGCGGATAGATCAGCAGCCGGGCGCGGCCCTCGCGGCCGAGCCCGCGGGTGCGGTCCCCGTAGCTCGCTACCAGGAACAGCAGGCCGATATAGGCGAGCGCCACGGCGATGACGACCCAGCCTTCAAGCATATGCGCGTCCCTATCGGGCCTAAACCCCAGCTTGGGCAAGGATTTTGCCCCGGTAAGTCACCACAGATCGGGCTTCAGGTCCATGTCGGGAATGCCGGGCTGGTGCCCCAAGGAAGCCGGAAAAGATCAAGTTTCAGCAAAATGCTAGGGTTCAATTTCGACTCAATCCGAACTGGCCGGCCCTCCTTCCTTGTCCGCACCCTCAACCATCGGCCGTACCGCCACGCTCCGCCACGTTGCGGAAACCCTGGGGTTTGCCGCCGCCGGCGGCCTGACGCTCGGTCTGCTCGGGATGCCCGCCGGCTTTCTGTCCGGCGCCATCCTGGCGGTGGCCGCCGCCTCGCTGGCCGGCCGGCCGATGCTGATCCCAACAGCGCTGATGCGCGTGCTCCTGGTGCTGATCGGCATTTCGCTCGGCTCGGTGGTGACGCCGGAGACGCTGCACGGCATGGCGACCTATCCGCTGAGCATCGCCGCGCTGATCGTGGCCATGACCTGCATCAGTGTCAGCGGCGCCTTTTATCTGCGCGCGATGCACGGTTGGGACAGACTGACCGCCTATCTCGCGGCCGCGCCGGGCGGGCTCTCGCAGGTGATGGCGCTCGCCATCGAACTTAACTCCGACGTGCGCGCCATCGCCATCGTGCAGACCGTGCGGGTGACGATCATTGCCGTCGGCCTGCCGGCGGCGCTCGCGCTGCTTGGACTTGTCGGCCGTGCGCCGCGCGGCATCGGCGGCTCCTTCAACCCGGACCAGCTCGGCGAACTCGCCATACTGGTCGTCGCCTCGACCGTTGCCGCCATCGTCGCCTATCGCGTCAGGTTTCCGGGTGGGCTGCTGTTCGGCGCCATGCTCACGTCGGGCGCGCTGCACGGCAGCGGCCTCGTTCATGTGGCGATGCCGTGGTGGGCGACCAACACGGTGATGATCGCGTTCGGCGCGGTGACCGGCTCACGCTTCGCCAACACCCCGCTGCGCATGCTGCTGCATTACCTGGGCGCCGCCTTCGGCTCGTTCGCCATCGCGCTGACGGTGACGGCGATCTTCGCGATCGGGCTGGTCGGTCTGCTGACGCTGCCGGTGGCCGAGGTGATGATCGCGTTCGCGCCCGGCGCGGTCGACGCCATGATGCTGCTGGCGCTGGCGCTGCACCTCGATCCGGTCTATGTCGGCGCCCATCACCTGGTGCGCATCTTCTATGTGTCGATGACCATGCCGTTGGTCGCGCGCCGCGTCACGCCACGTAAACTAACGGATGCGACGAAGCCGCCGCGCGAACGGCCCCCATTCGAGGATTGATGTGCAATTCTGTCATTCCGGGACGGCGCGCGAAGCGCCGGACCCGGAATCCAGGGCCACATGAAATGCTTTGCGGTGTTGCTCTGGATTCCGGGTTCGCGCCTTCGGCGCGCCCCGGAATGACAATATCGCTTATTCCGCCGCCATCGCCTGCTGGCGGGTCGGCAGTTCGAGCCGGTCCCACACGTCGACCAGCGCTTCCGCCAATTTATCGATCAAGAGATCGTCGTGGTAGGGCGACGGCGTGATGCGCAGCCGTTCCTCGCCGCGCGGCACGGTCGGATAGTTGATCGGCTGGATGTAGATGCCGTGCTCGGCCAGTAGCATGTCGCTCGCCGCCTTGACCTTGTCCGGATCGCCAACGAACAGCGGCACGATATGCGTGGTCGACGGCATCACCGGCAGGCCGGCGGCATTGAGCACCGCCTTGACGCGGGCGGCGCGATCCTGATGGCGGTCGCGTTCCCATTGCGAGGTCTTGAGATGCTTGATCGCCGCGGTGGCGGCGGCGCAGATCGCCGGCGGCAGCGCGGTGGTGAAGATGAAGCCGGGCGCGTAGGAGCGCACCGCGTCGACCATTTCCTTACTGCCGGTAATAAAGCCGCCGAGGCAGCCGAATGCCTTGGCCAGCGTGCCCTCGAGCACGTCGACGCGATGCATGGCGCCTTCGCGTTCGCAGATGCCGCCGCCGCGCGGGCCATACATGCCGACCGCGTGCACTTCGTCGGCATAGGTCATGGCGCCGTATTTTTCGGCCAGATCGCAGATCGCATGCACCGGCGCCACGTCGCCGTCCATGGAATAGAGGCTCTCGAACAGGATCACTTTCGGCCGCTTCGGATCGGCCGCCTTCAGCAGCTCTTCCAGATGGCCGACGTCGTTATGCCGCCACACCAGCTTCTCGCAGCCGGATTGCCGCACGCCCTCGATCATCGAATTGTGGTTGAGCGCGTCGGACAGCAGCAGGCAATTGGGCAGCAGCTTGGCGATGGTCGGGATGCCGGTCTGGTTCGACACATAGCCCGAGGTGAAAACGAGCGCGGCTTCCTTGCCGTGCAGGTCGGCGAGTTCGCGCTCCAGCTCGACCAGCGGATGATTGGTGCCGGCGATGTTGCGGGTGCCGCCGGCGCCGGTGCCCATGCGCGTCGCGGTCTCGACCATGGCGCCGATCACCTTCGGATGCTGGGCCATGCCGAGATAGTCGTTGGAGCACCAGATCACGACATCGCGCTTGCCCTGCGGCGAGTGCCAGATCGCCTGGGGAAAACGCCCGGCGATGCGTTCGAGATCGGCAAAAATCCGGTAACGGCGTTCGTCCCGAAGTGCATCCAGGGCTGACGCAAAGAAACCATTGTAATCCATGATACTTTTCTACTTTCCCGCCCCACCCAGCTCTTTTTTAAAAGAGTTCCTGGGGTGTTGTCGAGGCGGACATTCAACATAATCCAGCATAGTGACATTGCGCGAGATCAAATTGACTATTGTCAAAAATCAACGATTCCGGCGGTTTCGCCAATGGCTCAGGGCTTGGCCGGTCCGCCCAGCTCCGGCAACTGGAACGCGGCAAGGTTAAGATGACCGGCCAGGCCGGCCCGCAGGACGGCGCCGCTTACGGCGTGTTCTCCTGCCTGGCGTCTTCCGCCGCGACGTCGATCCAGACACCTTGATCATGCGAGCGGCGCGCGGCGTCGATCAGGCGCTGCACGCGATAGCCTTCGGCGAAGCCGGGCGTAGGCGTGCCGCCGTTTTCGATGGCATCGAACCAGAGCTTGGCCAGCCGCGACACCGGCGCGATGCGGCCGTCGGGATAAAGCGCGTCGGCGGGATCGCTCACGGCTAAGCGCGTGAGCGCTCCCGGGCGCCGGCCCAGCCACAGCTCGAAACCGCGCATATAGTCGGTGCTCGGGTTATGCAGCACCAGCGTGCCGTCCTCGCCGTAGAATTCGAGGCGATGGCCGCTGCCGGCATAGGAGGCGCAGCTCATCGACAGGCTGGCGGGAATGCCGGACTTGAATGCCAGCGCCATCGCCACCGTGGTCTCCAGCGCGGCA
>JACQDO010000204.1 GCA_016201085.1 Hyphomicrobiales bacterium
ATCATGAACCGCGCGCCGGCGATGAAGGTGTTCTCCGCCTCGGCGCATATTCCGGCGGCGGTGATGCTGATTGGCGGTGTCGGCTGGATGGCGGGACCGGCCAACATCGTCCCGCGCCAGAGCGTGCGGCTGTATGACCTGTGCCGCGCCGGCAATTGGCCCGAGGCGATGACCCTGCAACGGGAATTGTGGCGCATCAACGAGGCCTTCGCGCGCTTCAATCTCGCCGCCTGCATCAAGGCCGGCCTCGCTCTCCAGGGCTACGATGTCGGCGACCCGGTTCCTCCACAAGCCGCCCTGAGCGTCGAGGATCGCAAGGCTGTGGAGGCCATCCTGGCCGATGTAGCAAAACTCGAAAACGCCTGATTTATCGGCACAATCGGCCCCATCCAACCGAATCTTAACGCTTCCTTGCTATCCAGACGCGATGGCCTTGCCGTCGCTCGCATCCCGGCCCGCGCCGGAGTTGACGGAACCCGTTCCGTCCGTGATGCCCGCAAAGCGCCCGGCGCTGGCGGGCGCGTTCGCGCGCGTCAAATCCTTTCTCGCCGACAAGAGCGACTCGCGGCTGGCGCAACTGGTCGCCGGCAAAGTGTTCCTGGTGCGCGTCGCCAACGCGATGCTCGCGCTCGGCACGCAGGTGCTGCTGGCGCGCTGGATGGGCAGCTTCGAATTCGGCATCTACATCTATGTGTGGACCTGGGTGCTGATGATCGGCGCCCTATCCGACTTAGGGCTTTCGTCGGCGGCGCGGCGCTTCATTCCGGAATACATCGAACTCGGCGCCCTCGACAACTTGCGCGGATTTCTCGCAGGCTCGCGCTGGCTCGCCTTCGCCATCGCCACCAGCATCGGCGCGCTCGGCGCGCTCGGCGTGAACCTGCTGGAGCCTTATCTCGACCGTTTCACTATCATTCCGCTCTATCTCGCCTGCGGCATCATCCCGGTCTACGGGCTGGTGCAGATGCAGGCCGGCGTCGCGCAATCCTACGACTGGCCCAATCTGGCCATGCTGCCGTTCTTCATCGTCCGCCAGCTCGCCATCATCGCCTTGATGGGCGCGGCCTATTTCATCGGTGCGCCGACTGACGCGGTGACCGCCATGCTGATCGCCGTCATCACCACATGGGTGGTGACCATCGGCCAGATGGTCGTGCTCGATCGCCGTCTAAGGAAAAAAGTACCGGCCGGTCCCAAGCATTACGAACCGAAGACTTGGATCGCCACCTCGATCCCCATCTTCATCGTCGAGGGCTTCTACCTGCTGCTCACTTATGTCGACATCCTGGCGATCGAGCATTACCGCTCGCCCGACGAGGTGGCGGTGTATTTTGCCGGCGCGCGGCTGCTGGCGGTCGTCGCCTTCGTCTATTTCGCTATCGCCAACGCCACCACGCACAAGTTCACCGAATATCACGTCGCCGGCGACAAAGAGCGGCTGGCGCGTTTCTTCCGCGAGACCGTCAAGTGGACGTTCTGGCCGTCGTTGTTGTGCTGCGCGCTGATCCTCGCCTTCGGGCGGCCGTTGCTTGGCTTGTTCGGCGCCGATTTCACCAGCGGCTATATCGTGATGTTCATCCTGGCGGTCGGCATGCTGGCGCGCGCCGCCGTCGGCCCGGCCGAGCGCCTGCTCAACATGCTGGGCGAGCGCAAGCAATGCGCCATCGTTTACGCCATCGCCTTCGCCATCAATCTCGTGCTCTGCGTGATTCTGATTCCGCGCTTGGGCATCGAGGGTGCAGCGTTCGCCATCTCGACCGCGATCGTGGCCGAATCGATCATGCTCTATCTGGTGGCCAAGCGGCGGCTGGGCTTCCACGTGTTCATCATGGGCGGCGGGCAGAGCTAACCTCGCGGGCTCTCTCCTTACCCTCTCCCCTTGTGGGAGAGGGTGGATCGCGCGAAGCGATAGCGAAGCGCGAGCCGGGTGAGGGGTCGGCGCTTACGATAGGCAGGACCCCTCACCCGCCCTCGCTCGGCTTCGCCTCCGCTCGGGCACCCTCTCCCGCAAGGGGAGAGGGGAGGTGTGATCGTAGCTCGGCTGAAAACCAACTCACGCCCTTTCCCTTAACAGCCGCCTGATAACCTTCCCCGTCGTGGTCATCGGCATGTCGTCAATGAAGGCGATCTCGCGCGGATATTCGTGGCCCGACAGCCGCGTCTTGACGAAACCCTGGATGTCGGCGGCGAGCGCCTCGGACGGCGTGTGGCCCTGCTTCAACACGATGAAGGCCTTGACGATCTCGGTGCGGATCGCATCCGGCTTGCCGACCGCGGCGGCCAGCGCCACCGCCGGATGGCGGATCAGGCAGTCCTCGATCTCGCCCGGTCCGATGCGGAAGCCGGCCGAGGTGATGACGTCGTCGTCGCGGCCGACGAAGGTGATGTAGCCCTGCTCGTCCACGACGCCCTGGTCGCCGGTGGTCATCCAGTCGCCGATGAACTTGTCGCGCGTGGCCTGCGGGTTGCCCCAATATTGCAGGAACATCACCGGATCGGGCCGTTTGACCGCGATCTGGCCGAGCGCGCCGGGCTTTGCCACACGCCCCTCAGGATCGATCACCGCGACAACGTGGCCGGGCATCGCTTTGCCCATGGCGCCGGCCTTGAACTGGCCGAGCTGCGCGCAGGAGCCGACCACCAGGTTGCATTCGGTCTGGCCATAGAATTCGTTGATGGTAAGGCCGAACGCCTCCCTACCCCATTCCAGCGCCTCGATGCCGAGCGACTCGCCACCGGAGGCGACGCTGCGCAGCTTGAAAGCGAAACGCCCGCGCGGGCTCGCCGCCGCCCGCATCATGCGCAGCGCGGTGGGCGGGATGAACGCGTTGCGCACTTCCGCCCGCTGCATCAGCGCGAAGGCCTCCTCCGGATCGAACTTGTCGAAGCGGCGCGCCACCACCGGCACGCCGAGCATCAGGCTCGGCAGCAGCACATCGAGCAGCCCGCCGGCCCAGGCCCAGTCGGCCGGGGTCCAGTAGCGGTCGCCCGCTTGCGGGAATTCGTGATGCGGCAGCGCGGCGCCGGGCAGATGACCGATCAGCACGCGATGCGCATGCAGCGCGCCTTTCGGCTGTCCTGTCGTGCCCGATGTGTAGATCATCAGCGCCGGATCTTCCGCCGCGGTGTCGACCGGCGTGAAGTCGGTGGCAGCGCGCGCCAGCAGATCGCCCGCGGCCTCGCCGTCGAGCGCCAGCACACAGGCAAGCTTCAGCACTTGCGCACGCACCTGTTCGAGCTTGGCCAGCCCTTGCGCATTGGTCAGCAGCGCCTTGGCGCCGGAATTCTGCAAGCGATAGGCCAGCGCGTCCGGCCCGAACAGGATGGCGATCGGCAGCGCGATGGCGCCGAGCTTGTAGATGGCGATATGCGCGGCCGCCACCTGCGGCGCCTGCGGCAGGAAGATCGCCACGCGGTCGCCGCGCGCGACGCCATGCGCGCGCAGCACATTGGCCAGCCGGTTGGAGGTTTCGCGCAGCGCGCCGTAGCTCACCGGCTCGTCGCGCCCGTCCGGCCGCACGTGCAGGATGGCGAGCCGCTCCGGCTCGCGCGCCGCCCAGCG
>JACQDO010000205.1 GCA_016201085.1 Hyphomicrobiales bacterium
AACTGCTTTTCGGCGACCGCGTCTTCACGCCAGCGCCCATTCAGTTTCAATCGCAACAGGCGTTTTTTCGGCCGTGGACCCGGGGCATGCATGGAAGCGCTCCTAGACTTAAAAATGCGCCGTTTTGCGTGGTATTTCCATGACTAAAATCAAGACTTTTGGCGCGCCCGCATCGGTTGTTCACCTGACCGAAGTCAAGGAGAGCCCGGCGATTAAACAGTAAATTTTTACATGCCAACATTTCATGGGCGAGGCTGAAGATGGCGCTTCGCGACACTCATGCCGCGGTCGATTTCGCGGGCAACGATGCGGCACAAACGGCGCAAGACATTTCCGCGCTGAGCGTGTTTTTCAATCCCAAGAGCGTCGCCGTGGTGGGCGCCTCGTCGGACCAGAAAAAGCCGGGCAACACCGCGCTGCGCCACATGATCTCGATGGGCTACAAGGGGAAATTGTTCCCGGTCAATCCGCGCGAGAAGGGCATCCTGGGGCTGCCTTGCTACAAGAGCGTGAGCGACATCCCCGAACCGGTCGAGATGTGCATCCTGATGGTGGCGGCCGAGCTGACCGTGCAAGTCGCCAAGGAACTGGTCGAACGGAAAAAGCGCTTCAATGACGTCAAGGGCGCGGTCTGCATGTCGGCGGGCTTCGGCGAAGTCGATACGCCCGAGGCCAAGCAGCGGCAGAAGGATCTCATCGACATCCTGCGCTCCGCCTCGATCCGGCTGATCGGCCCGAACTGCGTCGGCGTCATGGATACGGTGAGCGGCTTCAACACCAATTTCGACATCGGCACCTATCCGCGCGGCGGCATCAGCGTGCTGACGCAGAGCGGCGCCTTCGGCAATTCGTTTCTGTTCGCCTCGGGTACCAGCGGCCGCGTCGGGCTGAATAAATATGTCTCCATGGGCAACATGGCCGACGTGCAGATGGCCGAGCTGTTGCACTTCCTCAAGGACGACGATTCGACGCGCGTCATCGGCATCTATCTCGAGGGCCTGAAAGACCCGCGCGGCTTCTTCCAGGCGGCGAGCGCCGCCGCCGCCGTCAAGCCGGTGGTGGTGCTTAAGAGCGGGCGCAGCGAATTGGGTTCGACCGCGGCGCTCTCCCACACCGGCGCCATCGCCGGCGCCGAGGCGATCTACGAAGGCGCTTTCCGCCAGTTCGGCTTGATGCGCGTGCGCAGCGTCGCCGAGTTCTACGACACGTTGCGCGCGTTCTCGATGCAGCCGGTGCCCAAGGGCAACCGCGTCGCCGTGCTCACCCACATGGGCGGGCCGGGCACCATGTGCATCGACGAGATTTCCGAACTGCCCGGCATCAAGATGGCCTCGTTCACCGAGGAAACCACCGCGGCGTTGAAGGCGATCCTGTCGCCCGCCGCCAATGTCGGCCATCCGCCCGGTTATATCGATCTCACCGCCGCGCATTTCGAGCGGCTGCATCACCAAGTGCTGGCGATCCTGTTCAAGGACGCCAACGTCGATTCGATCATCCAGATCCTGGCGCCGAGCGCCTTCCTCGATCAGCCGCTGCTCGCCAAGGAAGTCGCCGCCGCGTTCCAGACGCAAGGCGCGCCGCCCAAGCCGCTGCTCAATGTCATTACCTTCGGCGACTTCGCCGACAATCTGCGCCGCGGCCTGGAAAGCTCCAGCCTGCCGACCTTCGATTATCCGGACACGGTGGCGCGGGTGGCGGCCAATCTGTCGAATTACGGCGCCGTTCGCGTCTCGGCGGCACAGGCCGCCGCGACGACGACGTCCGCCGCCACGCCAGGGCCGGCGGCGCAACTGATCGCCGACACGACCAAAGCGGGGCGCGTCAGCCTGCTCGAGCCGGAAGCCTATTCGGTGTGCAAGCAATACGGCATCCAGGTGCCGCCGTTCAAAATGGTCGATTCGCTCGACGGCGCCTTGGCGGCCGCCAAGGAGATCGGCTACCCGGTCGTGATCAAGGTGGTGTCGGCGCAGATCCTGCATAAATCCGACATCGGCGGCGTCATGCTCGGCATCGGTTCCGACGGCGCGATGGAGAAATCCTTCGCGCAGCTTATCGAAAACGTGCGCAAGGCGGCGCCCGCCATCGCCAAGCCGAGCGTGCTGGTGCAGAAAATGATGCCGGCGGCGACCGAGCTGGTGCTGGGCGCGATCCGCGACCGGCTGTTCGGCCCGGTGGTGATGTTCGGCCTCGGCGGCATTTATGTCGAAGTGCTCAAGCGCGTCGGCTTCCGCCTGGCGCCGTTCGGCCTCGAACAGGCACGCGCGCTCATCCACGACACGCTGCCGCCCAAGCTCATCGCCGGCGCGCGCGGCCGCAAGCCGCTCGACGTCGACGCCATCGCCGCCATGCTGGTTTCGCTGGGCCGCTTGCTGGAGGAACACCCGCAGATCGAGGAAGTGGACCTCAACCCCTGCCTGGCGCTCGAAAATGGCTGTTTGGCGGTGGATGCGCGTATTATTCTCGCCAAGGCAAAGTGAAAGTCTAAGTGAAAGACGGGGTAAGGCAGCGCAATGACCTTACCTGCCATAATAAAAGGATAAGCTGCAGGAATGACCGCGTTTCGCGACTATAACGCCGCTGTCGAGTTCGTGGATCGCAACGTCGCCGAGGGACGGGGCGACAAGAGCGCGTATATCGATTCCGCGCGCAACCTGACTTACGGCGAACTGCGCGACGCCGCCGCGCGCATCGGCCCGATGCTGACGCGCATGGGCATCGAGCAGGAAAACCGCATCGCGCTGGTAATGCTCGACACCGTCGATTTTCCCGTGCTGTTCTGGGGTGCCATCCGGGCGGGCATCGTTCCGGTGCTGGTCAATACAAGGCTGACGGTCGACCAATATCGCTATTTGTTCGAGGATTCGCGCGCCAAGGCGGTTTTCGTTTCGACCGCGCTACTGCCGATGGTGCAGGAAGCCGCGCAGGACCTGCCCAACGTCAAGGAAATCGTCGTGGTGGGTGGCGGGCCGGCCCCGGTGCCGCGGCTGGATACGCTGCTGGCGGCCGAGAACGAAGGCGCGGCGCCCGCGCGAACCTGCGCCGATGAGGTCGCCTATTGGCTCTATTCGTCGGGCACCACCGGCATGCCGAAGGGCACGATGCACGTGCATTCGACGCCGATGAACATCGCGCGCACCTCGGGGCAGACCCGCATCGGCATCCGGGAAGACGACGTGATCTATTCCGCGGCGAAGCTGTTCTTCGCCTATGGCATCGGCACGATGTTCTGTACGACGTGGG
>JACQDO010000206.1 GCA_016201085.1 Hyphomicrobiales bacterium
GCAGGGCAATTCGCCGCGCAGGATTTTGGCGAAGATATTGTTCTGGTCGTAGCTCGGCATCGTCATTCCCTCGACTCAGGCTTTAATCATTCTTGTTCCACCAAATCCTTACGGAACGGCGCGGCCGCCGCAAGCTCCTCGCCGGCTGCCTGTACATAAGCCCGTTCGCGCGCCAGATACTCGGCCACCGCCCGCCGCAGACCCGGATTGGCGATGAAATGGGCGGAGTAGGTGGTGTGCGGCAGGTAGCCGCGCGCCAGCTTGTGCTCGCCCTGCGCGCCGGCTTCGACGCGGCCAAGCCTATGGGCAATCGCGTAGTCGATGGCCTGGTAGTAACACAGCTCGAAATGCAGAAACGGATGATGCTCGATGGCGCCCCAGTTGCGGCCATAGAGCGCCTCGCTGCCGATGAAGTTGATGGCGCCGGCGATCCAGCGCTCGGCGCGCCTGGCCATCACCAGCAGGATGCGGTCGCGCATGGTCTCGCCGACGATGGAGAAGAACTCGCGGGTGAGATAAGGCCGGCCCCATTTGCGCGAGCCGGTGTCCATGTAGAAGGCGAAGAAGGCGTCCCAGATATCCTCGGTCAGCTCGGCGCCGCTGAGCCAGGCCACCTCGATGCCGGGGGCGAGCGCTTGCTTGCGCTCGCGGCGGATGGTCTTGCGTTTGCGCGAGGCAAGGTGACCGAGGAAATCCTCGAAGCTCGCATAGCCGGCGTTCTGCCAATGGAATTGCCGGTCGGTGCGTTGCAGGAAGCCGCGCTGGCCGAGCAGGCGCCATTCCGGCTCGGTCAGGAAGGTGACGTGGGCGGAGGACAGCTCGTTTGTCGTGGTGATCTCGGCTAGCGCATCTGCGAGCGCGCCGCGCACGCTGGCTGCCTGCGGGCCGGGGCGGACGAGCAGGCGCGGACCGCTCACCGGGGTGAACGGCACCGCCACCTGGAGCTTGGGGTAATAGTCGCCGCCGGCTCGTTCGAAGGCCTCGGCCCAGCCTTGGTCGAAGACATATTCGCCGCGCGAATGGGTCTTCACATAGCAGGGCGCGGCACCCAACAGGGTCCCCTGGGCGTCCTCCGCCAGCAGGTGGCGTGGCTGCCAGCCGGTGCGGCCGCCGACCGAGCCGGACCTTTCCATGGATGACAAGAAAGCATGAGAAACAAATGGGTTACTGACTTGTC
Organism: Hyphomicrobiales bacterium; assembly: GCA_016201085.1. Classification (GTDB taxonomy): domain Bacteria; phylum Pseudomonadota; class Alphaproteobacteria; order Rhizobiales; family Xanthobacteraceae; genus Pseudolabrys. The sequence goes on from JACQDO010000206.1 coordinate 1,178, forward strand.
CTCGTGTGGATAACTGCGCGGGAGAGTTAATCTCATGTGTTGGTTTAACTGGTTCCGCTATGGCCGTGCCGATACTGGCGCAAGCGTCCCAGGCTGCGGCCGGGACTTCGGCGAGCGATTGGACGATACGGATGCGCAGTTCGATATCGGTCATCGGGGGCCGTGGCCGTTTGCTACCGCAACTTTATGCCCGAAATCGTGCCAAGCCGATCATCCGTTCGGCCCATTACGGCCGGATGCCTTCGAAAATAATCTGGTCGGCCCAGCGCAGGGCGCGCTCGCGGTCGGCCTCGTTGCGCACCGTCCAGGTCAGCAGCGGCAGGCCGAATAGCATGCGCGCGATCCAGGGCGCCGCCGCCGGCAGGTCCTTGACGCCATAGGCAACGAACTGCGGGCGCGTGCGCCCGGCATGCAGCAGGTGGGCCATGCGCCATTTCGCGGCCGCCGGCATGCGGTCTTCGTGATGCGCGTAGTGGCGCTCGGCGACGATGCCGCGCGTCAGCTTTGGCGCGATGTTGCGCAAGGCTTCGATCAAAGCCGGATCGAACGACATCGCCGCCGCCGGTCCGGCATAGTTTGCCAGCACCGCCGCGGCGCGTTGCACCAGCCGGCGGTCGCCGTCGAAACGGCTCTTGAGTTCCAACAGCAGCGGGGTGCGGCCGCCTGCCAGCTCGCACAGCTCGCCCAGCGTGAGGACGCGGTCGGCGCTTCGCTGGAAGCGGACCGCCTTGATCTCGGCTGCCGTCATGTCGGCGAGCCGGGCGCTGCCCTCGGTCAAACGGCCGAGCGCATCGTCGTGATGCACCATGGCCTCGCCGTCGGCACTGATCTGTAGATCGGTCTCGATGCCGTAACCGCCGGCGATGGCCGCGTTGAACGCTGTCGCGGTGTTCTCGATAATTCCGGCGGCGGCGTCATGCAGGCCGCGATGGGCGATCGGTCGCGCGGTGAGCCAATCGAGGCCGGGCATGAAGAGTTATGATACCTCGAACAGGCCCTCGACTTCGACCGCCGCATCCGCCGGCAGCGCCGAGACGCCGACCGTGGAGCGGGCATGGCGGCCTTTGTCGCCGAACACTTCGACCATCAGATCGGAGGCGCCGTTCATCACCTTCGGTCCGTCGCTGAAACCGGGCGCCGAATTGATGAAGCCGCCCAGCCGCACCACGCGGGTCACCTTGTCGAGCTCGCCGAGCACCGCCTTGATCTGCGCCAGCAGATTGATGGCGCAGGCGCGCGCCGCCTGCTGGCCGTCCTCGATCGAAACGCCGCCGCCGAGCTGGCCTTTGGCGACCAATTTGCCCTCGGCACCGAAACACAGTTGACCGGACACCACCAGCAAGTTGCCCGTGCGCACGCAGCCTACATAATTGGCGACCGGGCTGGCCGGGCTCGGCAGCGAGATGCCGAGCGTCGCGAGCGTCTTTTCAGCCATTCCGGCCATGAATTTCTCCTCGATCAGTTGTCTTTTCTTTGGCCGATTGGGCGGTGGTACGCAAGCACACTGAGCCACCGGTTGCCGGAAACCTTACCGGCCTCTATCTTGCCGTTATCTTGCAGCTCTCTTCTCGCTAACACGGCTTAAACCTTGTCCCGGACTTGCTCCGGGAGCTGCCGCGGAGAGGCCCGCAACCATGCCCATGATCGTGAACGCCAGGCGGCTGATTCCAGCACTATTGGCCATCGGTCTTGCCGCCGTCGCGCTGCACCGTCCCGGTCTGGCCGCGCCGGCGGCCGACACGGTGTGGCTTGCGCCGCATCGGGCGATCTACGATCTCAAGCTTTCAAAATCGCACGGCAGCCGCGCCATCCAGACGGTGCGCGGCCGCATTTTGTACGATTTTTCCGGCAATGCCTGCGAGGGCTACGCGCTGCAATTCCGCCAGGTCTCGGAGCTCGATTCCGGCGAGGGCAAGGCCGCGCTCAGCGACCTGCGCTCCACCACCTGGGAAGACGGCGCCGCCAAGAAATTCCGCTTCAATTCCGAAAACAAGCTCAACGACAATCCCATCGACAAAGTCGACGGCCATGCCGAACGCAAGACCGAAGCGGTCAGCCTGAGCAAACCGAAAGAGAAGAGTTTCGACGTTATGCCCGGCGCGGTGTTTCCCACCGAGCACATGCGCCGCCTCATCGTCGCCGCCCGCGCGGGCAAGAGCATCCTGGAATTTCCGGTCTATGACGGCTCGGATACCGGCGAGAAGATCTACAACACGCTGAGCGTGATCGGCCGCGCCATCGCGCCGGGCGATAAAGCGCCGCAGGACGCCGCCGCCAAGTTCCCTGAGCTTGCCAAACTCGTGCGCTGGCCGGTGACCATCAGCTATTTCGAACGCAAGGACGAAAAGGCCGAGCATACCGGCGAGCAAACGCCGGTCTACACGATTTCCTTCGAGCTCTACGAGAACGGCATCTCGCGCGCGCTCGTCCTCGACTACACCGATTTCACCATCGTCGGCGAGTTGAGCTCGCTGGAGATGAAGAAGGAGAAGAAGTGTCCGTGATGGGTTTGATCGCGGTTAGGGTGTGAGCTTTCGTGCTGATTATTTGGATAGTAAGCCAGTATTGCCATGAATTCCGACGATCCGAAAAAGCCTGAGTTCGCTTCCTGGAGAAGCTACCAAGAGTTTGCGAGGCGGGTGCGACACGCACGTCGTTATGTTTGGACAAACGAAATCCAAGCTTTCTTGGATACGGTGCTCAATACATTGAAAGAGCGCGATATAAAAATACCGCAAGGCAGTATTTTTTATCGCGCGCAACGGGGTATCGACTACGACCCGATCACCGATGAAGAGGGCAATGGGACTGGGGAGGAACCACACGGTTTTGGTGCCGATCGAATGAAACCGCTAGCGAACCGCGCCATGGAAGGAAGAATAAACCCGGCTGGCATTCCCGTGCTTTATCTCGGCTCCACCGAACAAACCGCCATTTCCGAGATCAGACCATGGGTTGGGTCCGAGGTATCGGTTGCACAATTCAGAGTAACTCGAGACCTTAGGGCCGTGAACCTTTCACTAGGCCACGGTCAAATGTCGTTCGGTCAATTAACGTTCGCGCACTTGCTCGGCGAGGAAATGCCGACTGCGGAAATTAAGGAGAAGGCCGTTTGGATTGATATTGACAATGCATTTTCCTGGCCGATCACCCTTTCGGACGATGCGGCAGACTACGTGCCGACCCAAATCCTTGCTGAGCTTTTCAAAGATGCGGAATACGATGCAATTGTCTACCGAAGTCAGTTCGGCGAGAAGGGTTACAATATCGCGCTGTTTAGCGCCCAAGATGCCGAAGCCATCAATTGCGCGCCCTATCGTCTCACGAGTGTCGAGGTGAAATTCACGGAGATTGGCAACAGGTGGTTTTCA
>JACQDO010000222.1 GCA_016201085.1 Hyphomicrobiales bacterium
AATTTGTCGCGCGGTCCGCCGAGATAGAGCTGCACCTGGCTGTGCTGGTCGACCGGCCCGAGCGCCGCCACCGGCGTGGTGCCCTTGCCGTTCTTGCCGAGGCTCTCGGCCCACAGCTGCACATACCAGTGCGTGAAGCGTTCCAGCCGGTCGGCATAGGCCATCAGCACGCTGATGCTTTTGCCTTTGCTTTCGGCCAGCGCCACCGCCAATGCGGCACCTAGAGCGGCCGGCACCTGCGCCGCGGGTTTTTTCGCCAGCACCGGCGCCAGCGCGACAGCGGCGCCCTTGCGGATGGCGGCGATGTCGAGGCCAAGCGTGGCCGCCGGCAGCAGGCCGACATTGCTGAGCGCCGAGAAACGGCCGCCGACGCCCGCATCGTGATCGAGCATCGCCACCTGATGCGCGGCCAACAGATCGCGCAACCCGTTGCGTTTTCCCGCTTTGACCGGCTCGCTGATGCCGAAGAATGCGCTGCGTGCGTCGAGCCCCGCCTGCTTGAGCGCCGACAGGGCGGCGATGGTCTGCATCAGGGTTTCCGCCGTGCCGCCGGACTTCGAGATCGCCACGAAGCGCGTGGTGGCGAGCGGCAGCTTCACCAGCATGGTGGCGAAACCCAGCGGGTCGAGATTGTCGATGAAATGCAGGCGCGGGGCGGCGCGCAGGATGCCGACACCCGGCACGGCGTAGAACACCAGTTGCGCCAGCGTCTGCCCGCCCAGGCTGGAACCGCCGGTACCGAGGATGACGATGTCGCTGGCGCCCTCGCACAGCTTGCGGGCGGCCTCGCGGATGGCGGCGAGGTCGTCCTGCCGCTCCGGCAGCAGCAGCAGCGGCAGACTGCCGTCGGCATGGCGCGCGCGCAAGCTTTCGAGCGCAGCCTCGGCGCGCGCAAGCGCGTCGTGGAGCGTCTGGTCGGAAATGCCATGCGCGCCGATGTTTTTCGCAAGCGCGCTGTCGATGGAGTGGACGATGGGCATGGGAGCTCGTTCTTTATCGTCATGGCCGGGCTTGTCCCGGCCACCCACGACTTGGCAAAAAGAAAGGCGTGGATGCCCGGCACAAGGCCGGGCATGACGGTCGTGGGTTTGGCTTCCGTATTAACCTAGAGTCGCGCGGTCGGCGCAACGGGCGAAACGGCGCAAATGCCGGCTACTCGCCGCTCGAGGTCACGCCCTTGGGCTGGCCGGCCACCGTCACCAGCATGCCGCCGCCGTACAGGCGCTTGGCCACCCGTTTGGCGTCGGCAATGGTAACTGCGTCGATCATGGCGCCGCGGCGCTGGATGTAATCGATGCCGAGATTGTCGAGCTGGATCTGCGTGAGCTGGGCGGCGATCTTGCCCGAACTGTCGAGCGTGAGCGCGTAGGAGCCCTTGAGGAACGACTTGGCGGCCGCCAGCTCCTCGGGCGTCGGGCCGTTTTCGGCCATGCGCTTGGTCTCGGCTTCGATGATCGCCAGCGCGTCGCCGGTGCGGTCGGCGCGGGTGGCGGTGCCGCCGAGCACCACCGCGGCATTTTTGAGCCAGACCAGACTGTCGGAAACGCCGTAGGCCAGCCCGCGCTTCTCGCGCACTTCCTTGTAGAGCCGCGAGGAGAAACTGCCGCCGCCCAGGATGTGGTTGACGATATAGGCGGCCATGAACTCGGGATCGCTGCGCGCAATGCCTTGGCCACCGAAGGTGACCACCGCCTGCGGCACGTTGACATCGATGACGATGCGGCGGCCGAGCCCGCGCGGACTCACATTGGCAACCGGCTTGAGATCGTTCTTGGCCGGCAGGCTGGCGAAGACGCGGTCGATCAATTCGCCCGCGGTCTTGGCATCGACGTCGCCGACGATCGAAACGGTCAGCTCGTTGCGCGCGAACACGCGGCGCACGTAATCGCGCATGTCGGCGACGGTCACGCGCGCCATCGTCTCCAGCGTGCCCTTGCTCTGGCGGCCGTAGGGATGATCGGGGAATGCGGTCTGCCACCAGCGGCGGCTGGCGAGGTCGTTCGGATTGGTGGTATCGCGGCGCAGACCCGACAGTTCCTGTCCGCGCACCATTTCGACCGCCTCGGCGTCGAAGCGCGGCGCGCTCAGCGCCAGTCGCAACAGATCGAAGGCCTCCTCGCGGTGTTCGCTGAGCGTGCGTAGCGAGCCGCGGAACGCGTCGTGCCCGACGCGGAAGTGGAGCTCGATGGCACGGTTTTCCAGGCGCTGATGGAAAGTCTTGCCGTCGATATCGCCGGCGCCCTCGTCGAGCAGGTCGGCGGCGAGCTGGGCGGCGCCCGCCTTGTCGGGCTCGTCCTGGCTGGAGCCGCCATGGAAGGCGTAGTTGAGGGTGACCAGCGGGATGGCCTTTTCCTGCACCAGCCAGGCCTCGATGCCGGCGGGGCTGACGATCTTCTCGATGGTCATCGCCGAGGCGCCCGGCGCGAAAGCCAGCAGCGCCAGGGTCGCGAAGACGAGAGCAGCCGATATCCGCGTCATGAGCGTTTCTCCGCCGGCGGACTGGTGTCTTTGATCAGGTAGCCGGTGACCGAGCGCCGCTTGTCGAGCCACTGACGGGCGGCGTCCTGCACCTGGACGGCGGTGACGGCGCGGATGCGCTCGGGCCAGCCGCGTACGTCGTCGACGCTTGCTCCGGCCATCAGCGCGGCGCCGTACCAGCGCGCCATGCTGGCCTGGTTGTCCTGCGCATAGATCGCATCGGCGATCAGCCGCGATTTGGTACGGACCAGTTCCTCGTCCGACACGCCCTTGTCGATCACCTGTTGAATCACGCCGTCTATTTCCGCCTCGAACTGCGGCAGCGTTACGCCTTCGCGCGGGATGCCATAGACGCCGAATTTCGACATATCGAGCGCGTTGCTGTCATAGCCGGCGCCGGCCGAGACCGCGACCGGCTTGTCCACCACCAGCGCGCGGTAGAGCCGGCTGCTATTGCCCGATCCAAGGATATTGGCCAGCACTTCCAGCGCCGCCGATTGGCCGGGCAGATTGCCGGCTCTGGCGGTGTTGAAGGACGGCACCAGATAAACGCGCTGCAGCATCGGCTGCTCGACGCGGGCGTCGGCCAGCGACAGCGAGCGCGGCGATACCGGCGTCGGCTCTATCGGCCGCTTGCGCGACGCGACAATATTTTTGTTGCGGGCGATCTTGCCGTAGGTCTGCTCGGCGAGTTTCAACGCCGCCTGCGGCTCGACATCGCCGGCGATCACCACGACCGCGTCGTTCGGGCCGTAGAAGCGGCGATAGAAACCGATGGCGTCGTCGCGCGAAAGCTGCTCCATCTCGTGCCGCCAGCCGATCACCGGCTTGCCGTAAGGGTGGTTGAGGAAGAGCGCGGCGTCGATCTGCTCGCCGAGCCGCGCGCGCGGATTGTTGGCGACGCGCTGGTTCTGCTCCTCGAGGATGACGTTGCGCTCCGGCAGCACCACCGCGTCGGTGAGCTGCAGACCGGTCATGCGGTCGGCCTCGAATTCCATCACGGTCTTGAGCTGCTCGCTCGGCACGCGCTGGAAATAACCGGTGTAGTCGTTCGAGGTGAAGGCGTTTTCCTGGCCGCCGATGCGCGCCACCACGCGCGAGAACAGCCCGGTCGGGTGTTTCGCCGTGCCCTTGAACATCAGATGTTCGAGGAAATGCGCCAGGCCCGATTTGCCCGGCGTCTCGTCGGCGGCGCCGACTTTGTACCAGATCATGTGGGTGACGACCGGCGCGCGACGATCGGGAATGACCACCAGTTCGAGTCCGTTCGCCAGCTTGAAGTCGGCGACCTTGGCGCCGGTGGATTCGGCGGCGAGCGATGACGTTAAGAGCGCGGCAGCAATGACCGCTGCGCTGGCTAGGAAAACGTTTCGTTTGAAAATCACTTAGGGAACCTTGCAGTCATGCGTTGATACGCCCCGCTCGAACTCACGCCGTCGACACGCACGACAAACAACATCCGGAATGCCGGCAGCAACGCGGCTAATTATTGTGGGTGCCGTGTTCCAGCGAATAGTTAGTCGCTTTCGGAGCGGCGGTGCGCCCGCTGAGGCCGTAAGGCTGCTCCGGCGACGGCGTCTGGTAACCGGGCGGCGGCGCGGTCAGCGACGCACGCGGCGGCTCGTTGGTAAACTTGGCGGTCTCCTCATCGCTGCCGCCGAACATGCCGCTGAACAGGCCGCCCTTGTAACCGAGATCCGAAGACGTGAGCCGTTCCCCACCAAACCAACCTGTCGGATTCGACCCAACCTGGTTTCGCCGCCCCTCCTTGCGCGAATCGCCGCCCGGCGCGAGCTGATCCGGCCGTAGCACGCGCGCTTGGGCTTCCACGTCGACACTGTTCTTGTTTCCGGTTGCGCGTTCTTGCTCCAACTCACGCTTGCGCTTGATCACGTCCGGATCTTTCGGCCAGGCCGGATTGTTAGCAAGCGCGGCATCGGCTCGTTCCGGCGGCGGCAGAGTGCGGCCGGGCGGGATCACCAGGGGGGCGCGTTCCTGGTAGTTGATCGCCTCGCCGTCTTTGCGCAGACCGAGGCCTTCGAGGATGCCGCGGAAAACCTTTTGGTCGAGCGAGGCGCCATCGTCGGCCGCGTGCGCCGGCAGCGATGTCGCCAACAGGGCAACGCCGAGCGCCAGGCTCAAGGCCGCGCCGGCATAGAATGTCGTGCTCAGACGTGTGGGCCGTATTGTCATCGAAATTGGCCTCGCTGCTGGAGCATGATCTTATCCGAAAACCGGTTCCCACTCTTCGGGATCATGCTCAAGCCCTCCGAATTCCATCGAAATTCGTGGTTTCGACCGGGTTATTGCCTTGGATCAGGGCGCTTTTGCGGCGCGACCCTGAACCAACGATTCATACAGCAGGCCGATAACCCCGGCAACAATGGCCACATCGGCAAGGTTAAAGACGTACCAGTTGAACCGCCAAGTGCCGGCCGCCACATGGAAAAACACAAAATCGACCACCCAGCCATAGGCCAGCCGGTCGATGGCATTACCGACCGCCCCGCCAATGATCAGGCCGAGCGACAGCGCGGTCAGCCGGTCGCGCGACCGCGCCAGCCAGACCCAGAGCAGCGCCACCGCCAGCCCCTTCAAGCCGAGCAGCACCCATTGGCCGAGCACGCCTTGCGTCTGGAACAGGCCGTAGCTGATGCCGGTGTTGCGGGTGAGCACGAAATCGAAGAACGGGCCGAGGCGGATCGGATTGGCCGCGAGGTCATGCACGAACAGCAGGTAAAGTTTGCTGACCTGATCGAGCAGGCAGGCGACGGCGGCCACCGCGACACCGAAGCGGGTCAAAGGGCCGGAAAAATACCGGGGCATAATCATTACCTGTCGTCCCCGCGAAGGCGGGGACCCATACACCGTGCACTATCGATAGACTGCGGAGTATGGGTCCCGGCCCTCGCTTCGCTCGGCCGGGACGACAGAAAAGAGATTGTCGTCCCCGCGCAGGCTGGGACCCATACGCCGTGACGTATCCGCACAGCGCTGTCGCTCAAACGATAAGGTGACTCAAATCGCGCCATTCGAGATTGTCCTCTTCGATCAAACGAATCTTCCAATCGCGATTCCATTTCTTCAATTGCTTCTCGCGCGTGATGGCCGATTCTGGATCATCAAACGTCTCGACATGCACTAAGCGCGTGACCTTATATTGCTTGACGAATTTTGAGCCTACCCCAAGCCGATGCTCTTCCATACGTCGCCGCAGATCATTCGTGATTCCAATATAGAGCGTTCCATATCGTTTACTCGCAAGAATGTAGACATAGTACGACACGGGATCATCTCACGCCCGGTGGCTATGGGTCCCCGCCTTCGCGGGGACGACTATTTTATGTCTACTCCGCCGCCTTGCGCATGGTTTCCCATTCGCGCAGCGCCTTGGCGTCGCGCGGCGAGACCTCCGGAAACTCGGGATCGGCGCCGATGCTGGTGAGAATTTTCCACGAGCGCGCGCATTTGGTACCGACGGCGAGATTGGACACGACCGCGACGCCGGCCACATCCGGCAGGCGGAAGGCGTCGGCCGGTCCCTCGTCGTTCACCAGCGTCGCCGCCGAGGTGATGCACACTTCGGCGAGATCGATGTCGAGCACCGCCTCGAACAGCTCCGGATTGGACACGTGCACGATCGGATGCGCCTCCAGCGAGGAGCCTATGCGCTTCTGCGCGCGCTCAATCTCGAGTGCGCCGGTGACGACGCGGCGCACGCTGCGCACCTTGCGCCATTTCTCCGCGAGTCTGTCGTCGCGCCAGTCGGCCGGCACTTCGTGGAAAGTTTCCAGATGCACCGACGACGCCTCGGCGCCGTAGCGCGCGGCCCACGACTCCTCCGCCGTAAAGCACAGCATCGGCGCCAGCCACGTCACCGTGCAGCGGAACAGATGATCGACCACGCTGAGGCAGGCCTTGCGGTTCACCGACGAGATCGGATCGCAATAGAGCGTGTCCTTGCGGATGTCGAAATAGAACGCCGACAGGTCGGCGGTCATGAAAGCCGAGAGCGCGGCGAAAATGCGCTTGTAGTCGAAGTCGGCGTAAGCTTGGCGCACCAGCGCGTCGAGCTCGCTGAGCCGATGCAGCATCAGCCGCTCCAGCTCCGGCATCTGGTCGAGCTTGACGCGATCCTCTTCGTGGAAATGCGCCAGCGAGCCGAGCATCCAGCGGATGGTGTTGCGCAGCTTGCGATAGGTATCGGCGGTAGTTTTCAGAATCTCCGGCCCGATGCGCAGATCGTCGGCATAGTCCGACGCGCACACCCACATGCGCAGGATATCGGCGCCGGACTGCTTGATCACGTCCTGCGGCGCGGTGACGTTGCCGAACGACTTCGACATCTTGCGGCCCTGCTCGTCGAGCACGAAGCCGTGCGTGAGCACCACGTCGTAGGGTGCGCGGCCGCGTGTGCCGCAACTTTCCAGCAGCGAGGAATGGAACCAGCCGCGGTGCTGGTCGCTGCCTTCCAGATACATCACGGTGTCTTGGCCGCCATCGACCTTGCGTTTGATGCCGGCGAGCGTGGGGAAATGCGCCGGGTCTTCCAGCACGAAGGCGTGGGTCGAGCCGCTATCGAACCAGACGTCGAGA
>JACQDO010000223.1 GCA_016201085.1 Hyphomicrobiales bacterium
GATGTGCCACAGCAATCCGTAAATGATCGGAATGTCGGTGCCGTTACGGATGCGCACATGCTCGGTCGCGTGCGCGGCGGTGCGCGTGAAGCGCGGCTCGATCACGAACACGTTCGCCCGGTTGACTTCCTTGCCTTCCAGCACGTGTTGCAACGATACCGGATGCGCTTCCGCGGCATTCGAGCCCATGAAGATGATGGTCTTCGAGTTGCGGATGTCGGTGTAGCTGTTGGTCATCGCGCCGTAGCCCCAAGTGTTGGCCACGCCGGCGACGGTGGTGGAGTGACAGATGCGCGCCTGGTGGTCGCACGAATTGGTGCCCCAGAACGCCGCGAATTTGCGGAACAGATAGGAGCCTTCGTTGGTGAACTTGGCGGAGCCCAGCCAGTAGACCGATTCGGCGCCCGACTTGCCGCGGATCTCGTTCATCTTGTCGCCGATCTCGTTGATCGCGACGTCCCAGGAAATCTTCGTCCACTCGCCGTTCACCAACTTCATCGGATAGCGCAGGCGGCGATCGCCATGCACCAGCTCGCGCGTCGCCGCGCCCTTGGCGCAATGCGATCCGCGATTGATCGGGCTTTCCCAGCCCGGCTCTTGTCCGACCCATACGCCGTTCGACACTTCGCCGATCACGGTGCAACCGACCGAACAATGCGTGCAGATATTCTTGCGGATGGTGGCGCCGGCGACATTGGGGCCGGCCGCTTCCGCCTTGCGCACGCTGGCGAGCGGCAGCGCGCCGATGCCGGCAAGACCGCCGGCCACTAGGCCGGACTTGCGCAGGAAGCTGCGGCGATCCAAGCCGCCCGTCTGGTTGCCGATGCTCGCTGCGAGATTGCCGCGGCGCGCCTGGCGTTCTGTTCGCTTGATCAACATGGTGCGCCCTCCCTCAGCCCGGATAACGGTTGACGCGGTAATAGGCTTTCACGTGGTCGGTCTCCTTGTAGCGGGCCTTCTTTTTCTCCGCGTCGGACTCGGCGGCCACCGCCGGGGTCGCGAGCGGCGCTGCCGCCACCACGGCCACGCCCGCGCCGGCACCCATCGCGCGCAGGAAATCGCGACGGCCTAGCTTCGATTTTTCCGGTTGTTTCATCGCCATTCCCTCCTCGAAATTGATGACGTCCTTCGACTGCCTTATGCCGGCAGATCGAAGGCCTCCGCTTCGATATCCATGAAGACGCGGCCGAGCGTTCCCACCCGGCGATAGAAATCGGCAGCCGCGGCCTGTTGCAGATCGCTGAAGAAACGTCCGATCCAGGGCGCCATGTGCTTGTCGAAGATCAGCCGATCGGTCCCGGCCGGCGCCGGTAGGCGGCCGTTCGCCAGACCCGCCATGATCTCGCACAGAATTCCGACATGATCTTCCGGCTCCGCCACGCCGTCGGCGCGCGCAATGCCGATCTTGACGAGGTCCTCGCGCAGCCGCGCCAGCGGCCGCTCGTGCAGAAAGCCGGTGAGATAATAGGAGCCGTAGGGCAGCAGCTCGCCGCGGCCGAGGCCGATGAACAGGTCGAAGAATTCGCGCTCGACGCGATGCGCGTCGGCATTGCTGGCCGCTTCGGCCAGCGCGACATGCGCCATGCCGAGCGGGCTGGCATCGCCGCGCAGCTCGGACAAATTCGACAGCAAGTTCGCGTCCGGCGCGCGATTGAGCAGCGCCGCCAGCAGGGCGTATTCCTGCGCGCGCGCCGCATCCATTTCATCGATGTCGCCAGCCATCTGTATTCCGCTGTAAAGATCGGGCCGCAAGACGGCGCGGTCGACGCCGGTGACGGCTTCGACCGAAACGACCCGCTCTGCGGGAACGCGAGTCCAGTTGGAGACGGACGGTTGCGAAATGCCGATTTGACGCGCAAGTTCGCCGACGCCGCCGACGGCGCGTATCGCTTCGGATAGTCCGGGTTCCCTCATCCCTGATTCGTCTTTTTGTTTTGTTGTTTTTGATTTTTACGATTTGTTGACGGCGAGCCTATCGGCCCAACAAAGAGTGGGTCAATAGCCTAAGGCTATAAGTCGGATCATAATTTAGCGAGCGGACGCGGAATAAAGCTGCAGCTCACTGCGGCATCGCGCTGCCATGCCGCCGCCCTTTGGTCGCCTCGGCGCGTTCCCGCGACTCGTCGTATTGCGACGCAACATTCGCATCGCGTTGCAGCAAAGGATCGGTGTTCTGCGTCAACTGCTTTTTCGTTTCGGTTGGCGTCGATTCGTTGGCAATGGGAGCAGGAACGTTCGCCTCCGCCGGCGCTGAGCCATCGGTGTGCTGCGTCGGTTCCGCATCGCCAAAGACTTCGGCGACAAGTTTCTTGACGTCGACGCCCGGATCGAGCGCGCCAAACCCCGGCACGTTGTCCATTCCGACGCCTTCCCAGAAATTCTCGTTCGGCCCGATGTAATCGCGGATCGCCGGATCGCTCGACCACGCACGCCGCAGTGCCGCATGCTTGAGCGCCGCTGGCACGCCGGCTTGCAGGAACGCCCGGATGTCGGAATTGGCGCCAATCGAATCGAGCGAAGGCAGTTGACTGACGTCGAATTCCGGCAGCGCCGCCGCTTCTCCTTGCCGTGCGGACGCCATAGCCGCCGCCTTTGCCGCTTCCTCGCCCGCAGGAGACGCATCCGTAGTCTGCGGCGGTTGCGCCGGAACTTTTTCGTCCGCCGGCTCCAGCTTGCGGCGCGACCAGCGCGTGAGGAAGTTTTCCTGATCGCTCATTTCCGCTCCACCGGCGGGCCGCGCCGTCCCATCGCCTCCGGATTGGCCCGGTCGCGCTTGCGTTTCACGAACACCTCTTCGACATGGTGCTCGGCCACGAAGGCCGCAATGGCGTCCTGCACCGGCTTGGGCATGGCCACCGTATCGACCAGATTGGCGCCGGCTTCGGTCATGGCTTCGCCTTCGGCCGGATCGGCCGTAACCGCCGCCAGTTCATAGGGTGGATCGGCCTCGACCGGCCGCAGGACGATCCACAGCAGCGGCGTTTCCAGTCGGAGATTGTCGCGATAATTGGCGGTTTCCGTTCGATACAGTTCGATAGCGGCGGAACCGACATAGAAGCTCGCCCGCTCGCCATCATCGTTGAGCTTGGTCCAGGGCGGCGTTTCCGGCACGCCCACCAGCACGCTGGCCGGACGCCAGTAGAAATCCGCCCATTGGCTCGCGCTTTTGCTGCGCTCGACCACGACGCCGACGGCAATGCTGGCAAGCGCGGGTACGGCGCTCATCCGACCGCCTCCAGATGCCGGATCGGCAAGCCGGTGGCCAGGTTCTGCGGCTTCATGCGGATGGTCTTGTCGCGCGTCATGGCCAGCATCAAATAAACCGGCTCGCCTTTGACCTTGTCCAACACCACCGCCGGATCGCGGAAGGTGAGCACGAACAGCCCGACCACGCGCGCCAGGGTGGCTTCGTCGACCTCCTCGCCGTTCCACATCATGTCGCCGATCTTGGTGGCGTCGGCATCGAGCCCGACATACCAGGTGAGCACCACTTCGCGCAGCTCGGTGAGCGGCTCGATCGTCACCTCGACGCCGAGCACATGCGCGATCCAACGCCGCATCGCCTCGGCCAGCGCGACCAGGCCTTCGCGCCCGGCGGTGAGATCGAGCGCCATGTCGAACCGGTCGCTGCGCTCCCAATAGCTCGCCGCATTGTTGTCGTTGAGCACGTCGATGGCGGCCTCGGCCGGAATTCCCAGCATCGACACCAGCGGCGTCACCGGCGTTGGATTAATGCCGCCAATGGTTTCCTCGTCGGCGGCGATCAGCGAATTCTCGTGCAAGGTGACGCGTTGCGGGCGGAAGAACAATTCGGCGGCGCGCAGCACATGCGCATCCTCGACGCCATCGAGCGCGTTGCGCAGGATCACGTGCACCAGTTGATTGACGAACAGCAGCGGCGTCTGGCCCACGCCATTGCGCATCAGCTCGGCATAGGCGCCTTCCAGCGTCTGATGGCGCAGCAGCAGATCGCGGAAGGCGATCAGCACCTGCCAGTTCTCGCGCGCATCGGCATCGGCAATGGCAGCGATGTCGGAGGCGGCAATCCGCATGCGTGGATCGGCGAGCAATGCGCCGTGCAGCGTGCGCTCGACCGCGCAGGCCTCGGGCGGCGGAATCAGCTCCGGCCGCGCCAGATAGACTTTCAGGAACTCGTCGGTCAGCGCCAGCCCGCCGCTGGCGTCGCGGTCGAGCAGATGATGGCCGCAGGAGAGCCAGAAGTCCTTCATTTGCGCTCCCGTTCGGCCATGCCGAGCAAATCGACCGACTCGGCCGGCTGGTCGTCGCCCTCGACCTCGAGGAAGGAGAAGGCACGCGCCGGCTTTTCCCCGTTGCGCGGACGCAAGGTGCGGAATTGTTCGCGCACTTCGCCATCGTCGTAGCTGCGATGCACCGCCACCAGCATATCCTTGGGTTGCGTGCACAGCGATTGTGCGAAGGCGACTTCTTCTTCCGCCGCCGTCATGGCCTCGGCAAGGCTGGGCGCGCCGAAATGGGCGACCAATTGATGGGCCAGTTGATCGATGGCTGTCCGCCGGTCGTCTTCCGTGGCGTCCACAATCTGGACCAGCGTCGACCAGCCGAGCGAGCTTAGCCCAAGAAATCCGCTACGGAACGCGGTGCGCGCTTTGCCCGCAAGCGTGGCAGGATCGCTATTCCAGAACACGAAGGCGCCGGACACCGCCCATTCGCCCGGCTCGGCCGCCTGCTCGAACACGAAGGTGTCCGAGGGATCGAGCCGTATGGTGCGCAGAAGTTTCACGTGCGCGGCCCCTTGGCGATGGGATCGAACCAGGACGGTTGCGCGAGCCGCGCCAGCAGCGGTTTGCGCTCGACCTCGACCTTGCCTATGCGGCGCACCAGCAGATCGCCATTCTCGTCGATGTCGCGGCGCAGGCCGCTCGCAGCCGGTAGCCGCGCCAGATAGGTTTTTGCCACCGCCGCGAAACCGCTCTCCTTCCAGGAGTCCACCGCGAGCATGAAATGACGGGCGAAGCTTTCCACCACCTGGCTGGACAGCACGTCGGTGAAGCCTTCCTCCTCGAGCGCGGTGACCAGCGGATTCAAGCCCGGCTCGACGCCGGTCATCGACACGGTGCGGACCATGGCGCCGAACACCAGCCACGGCGGCGTTTCGTTTTCCTTTATGCCTTGCGGCCAGGCCAGCCGTCCGCCGCCCACAAGCCCGCCATTGACCGCGACCGCATCCGGCCAGTCGATGGTGATGGCGGTTTCCGGTTGCGCGTGCGCCGCCAGCGCATCGGCGAGTGCCGCGATGCCGGCATAGAAGACGCGGCGCGCGAGCGCCAGCGGCTCCTCCGGTTCCAGCACCACGGCGAATTCGGCGAGATCGAAACGTCCGACATAGACCAGCGTGCCGGCGCCCTGCTCGCTTGCCACCGCTATGGCGTGGATGAAGGCGTCGCCCAACTCGCGCAGACGCACGGCGACGAACGGCGGCGGCAGCGCCAGTTCGGGCGCAGACGTTCGCGAACGGGCCGTATCCAGTGGCATCGAGCGTCGCTCTTACTTTCCCATTGGAATGACTATAGTTATAGCCTCCGGAGGTCCGAGGCCAGTGCCGCGCAACATCCTGATCTGTTCCTGCGAAGACAGCATGCCGCTCGATGGGGCGGCGGTGCGCCGCGTCTGCCGCGATTCCACGGTGGTGGAAGGCCGCCAGCTCTGCCGCGCCGAACTCGAGCGTTTCCGCAAGATCGCCGCGGGCGGCGAGCCGACCATCGTCGCCTGCACGCAGGAAGCGCCGCTGTTCAACGAGGTCGCCGGCGAGATCGCGGGCAGCGGCACGCTCGGCTTCGTCAACATCCGCGAGACCGCCGGCTGGTCGAAGGATGCCAAGGCGGCGGGTCCGAAAATGGCGGCGCTGATCGCGGCGGCCGCCGAACCGGCGCCGGATTTTGCCTTCGTCAGCCTCAGCAGTGAAGGCGTGACGCTGCTCTATGGCCGCGACGAGCGGGTGCTGGAAGCGGCCGAGCTGCTGAAAGACCATCTCGACATCACGGTGCTGATCAAGCCACCGGCCGACATCGCGCCGGCGCGGGTGACCGAATACCCGGTGGTGAAGGGCAGCATCCGCGCGGCCAAAGGCCGGCTCGGCGCCTTCGAACTGACGATCGACGACTATGCCGCGCCGCAACCGTCCTCGCGCGGCGCGCTCAGCTTCGGCCCGGCGCGCAACGATGCCAAGTCGCGCTGCGACATTCTGATCGATCTCACCGGCGGCACGCCGCTGTTTCCGGCCGCCGAGCTGCGCGACGGCTATCTGCGCGCCGATCCGGGCGACCCGGCGGCGGTGTTGCGCGCGGTGCTGAAGGCGCGCGATCTCACCGGCACCTTCGACAAGCCGCGCTACATTACCTTCACCGAAGACCTGTGCGCGCATTCGCGCTCCAAGCTGGTCGGTTGCCGCCGCTGCCTCGATCTCTGTCCCACCGGCGCGATTGCGCCCAACGGCGATCACGTCGCCATCGATGCGCATATCTGCGCCGGTTGCGGGCAATGCGCCGCCGCCTGCCCGACCGGCGCCGCTGCTTACGCTTTGCCGCCGGCTGACGCGCTGCTGCGCAAATTGCGCGCACTGCTCGGCGGCTACCGCGAAGCCGGCGGCCGGCAGGCTGTGGTGCTGTTCCACGACGGCGATCACGGCGGCGCCTTGATCGACGCGCTCGCCCGCCACGGCGACGGACTGCCGGCCAACGTGTTGCCGGTGCAGGTCAACGAGGTCACCCAGGTCGGGCTCGAAGCGGTCGCGGCGTCATTTGCCTATGGCGCGTCGGCGCTGCGCTTTCTCATCCGCGCCAAGCCGCGCCACGACCTGGCCGGCCTCGCCAAGACCGTCGCGCTGGCCGAGCCGATCCTCGCCGGCGTCGGCTTTGCAGGCAGCCGCGTCGCCACCATCGAGATCGACGATCCCGACGCGCTCGGTGCGACGTTGCGCGCGATGGCGCCGATGGACGGCGCGGCCAAGCCCGCGACTTTCTCGGCGGTCGGCGGCAAGCGCGACGTGATCCGGCTGGCCTTGCGCGAGATGCACGCAGTGGCACCTCACCCGGTCGACGTGGTGGCGCTGCCGGCCGGCGCGCCGTTCGGCACGCTCGAAGTGAAAGTCGAAGGCTGCACGCTGTGCCTGTCCTGCGTCTCGGCCTGCCCCACCGGCGCGCTCAGCGACGATCCGGAGCGGCCGACGCTGCGCTTTGCGGAAGACGCCTGCGTGCAGTGCGGGCTGTGCGCGGCGACCTGCCCGGAGAAAGTGATCGGCCTCAAACCGCAGCTCGACTTCCGTAGCGCCACGGCGATGAGCCGCATCGTCAAGCAGGAAGAACCGTTCGCCTGCATCAGCTGCGGCAAGCCGTTCGGCGTCAAGAGTTCGGTCGAGCGCGTGCTCGCCAAGCTCGAAGGCAAGCACTGGATGTTCAAGGATTCCAAGACGCGGCTTGACGTCATCAAGATGTGCGAGAGCTGCCGCGTCACGGCGATGGCGGCCGAGCAGTTCGATCCGTTCGGCGCGCCGGCGCGCCCGGACGTGCGCACCACCGACGACTACCTGCGCGACCGCGAGGCGCTGAAGCGGGAATACGAGGAAAAAAGCAAGGGTGAGAGTTGAATACTACGTGTCCCGGGCGACAGCAGCGAGGCGCGCTTCCGCCGAGCGGATGGAGACCCGGGACCCAGCGAAAAAAGCGCGAAGCACAATAATAAGAAACGCGGCCAGATGGCCGCGTTATTTTCTCCTGGGTCCCGGATCGTCGCTCGCGCAAGGCGCTCGCTTGTCCGGGACGCACGGGTTATTTCCCCGTCACCCGCGCCAGAAAATCCATCAGCGCCCGGCGATCCTGTGACGAGCGGATTTTCTGCTCCGGCATCTTGGTGCCGGGCGTGTAGGCCGCGGGCCCGAGTTCGAACAGCTTGGCCACCGTCTCCGGCGTCCATACGATGTCGAGCTTCTTGAGCGCGGGCGAGAAATTGTAGCCGGGCAGCGAGGCGATGCGGCGTCCGAAAATTCCCGCCAGCGACGGGCCGGCTTTGTTGGTCTCGCCCTCCTTGAGCGTATGGCAGGCCACGCAAGCGCGGAAAATTTCGGCGCCGGGATCGCCGGCATAAGCCGCCATCGCATCGCTGGGCGCATCCGCCGCACCGACGCCGATCGGCTCGCCGCTCAGCGCGTTCCAGCGCCGGATCATGCGGTCGGTGCCGCCGGTCAATAACGTGCGGTTGTCGGGAAAAAACGCCACCGACCACACCGGCAGGCCGGGGCCGATCAGCGTGCGTTCGAGCTTGCGGGCCTTGCGATCGATCACCGCCACCGAGCCGCGCAGGCCGGCGGCCGCGACCAGTTTGCCGTCGGGCGAAATCGCCAGATCGATGATCGGTACCGACGAAGCCTCGACCTCGGCGCGCACTTCGCCCTGCGGCGACAGGA
>JACQDO010000248.1 GCA_016201085.1 Hyphomicrobiales bacterium
GCAACCTTGTCGAACGGTTCTTCAATCAGCTCAAACACTTCCGAGCCATCGCCACGCGTTATGACAAACTCGCCAGAAATTTTCTCGCCGGCGTGCAATTAGCCGCCGCTACGATCCTGCTCAACTGAAGACAGGCCCTAATAGATCGCCAGATATTTCAGCAGCGACAGGACGCCGATGATGATGACGATCACGCGCACAATCTGCTTGGCGCGGCCGTCGATCGGCAACATGTTGACCAGGTAAAGCACCAGGATGATGACAAGAAACGTAATAAGGATGCTGATCAAAAGACCCATGGCCGCCCCCGTTTAATGCCACATGCGTGGCGTTGCCACGCTAATAATCGCGTCGCTACCGAAAAGTTCCATCGGCCGAATGGGGACCACGCGCCGCGCGCGATCGCCATTGGCCTGAGCGATGGATTGCTGGTCGTGAGCCGGCGGAATTAACGCCAGCCGGGCGGCGAGGTTCTTACGCTACCCCATCCGACCTTCTTACCCTTGCTCCATCCCGGCGGGACATGAGCGCCGTGCCAGCC
This sequence comes from Hyphomicrobiales bacterium, assembly GCA_016201085.1. Taxonomy (GTDB): domain Bacteria; phylum Pseudomonadota; class Alphaproteobacteria; order Rhizobiales; family Xanthobacteraceae; genus Pseudolabrys. The sequence continues at coordinate 542 of JACQDO010000248.1, forward strand.
GGTTTTATGGCCTTGACTGAAGCCATGCGGAGCACCACCGCCGCCGCCCGGTCCTTTGGCCGATGCGATCGTGACGGTTGAGGCGGCGAAGGTGAGGGCCAAGGCGGCAATCGCCGCCATGCGCGGAAGCGATGCGCACATTTCTGCCTCCTGTATCTATTTCAAGTTTGGGATCAACGTTTTGGCCGAGCCGACGTTCCTCAAAGAGAGTCGGTAAGTTCCCAACCGCGGCTCGCCTCAACGAACGGCGTTGTCGCTCATCCGCGCGCCCGGCACGAATTTGCATTGCTTTTCGGCGGCGACACGGCGCAATTCAACCATCTCGCCGCGCAGCTCGAGATATTCCGGCCGATAAGCCACGCTGCTGACCAACTGCCCGCCCGAGCCCGCGCCGGCCTTCGCCATCAGCCCTTCCAGTTCGTGTTGACGTGCGAGATTGGCATTCGTCCTGTCGGCAATCTCATCGCACTTGTAGAGCACATATTTGCCGGGCGCGAAAAACACGCGGCCGAGATTCTCGTCCGATGAACCGCCGGACGAGGCGCAGCCCGACAGCATCGCCGCCAGCAGGGCGATGGTAACGAGAGACCGCGATTTTCCGCTGTCGGTCATTTCCGCGAAAATTCCGAACGCGCCGTTTCGATTGCCATGGCAGGGATGCCGGGAAACCAAAACCCCACCCTAAGCTATTGCAACATATCGACATATTTTAGACCAGTCAGCATCTTGTACAGCGCTTTGTGTAATGGTTTGAGATGTGAGCACCTGTCGAGCGGAACGACTCCACATCGATGGGGACAGATCGGTTTATAGGTATCCTTAAACCCATGAATAATTCTTGCCGCGCCTCGATATTCGTTCGGATCTTGGCCGCGCTTGCGCTCCTGTGCGTATCGACGCACGCGCTGTCGGAGCCATTGGTCGACGCCTTCGTTGCGCGTTTGGGCGAATCCATGCGCGCCATTCGCGTGCAGGCGAAAGGCAATGCCGATCTCACGCGCGCCGGCTGTCGCGATCTCCTGAGCCAGTTGCTTGCGCTCGATGTGATGGCGCGTCGTTCGGCCGGTGAAGCCTGGGACAAAATGACGAACGTGCAGCGCGACGCCTTTCGTGCGGCCTTCGCCGAGCGCATGGCGTCCGAATGCGTACGCAGTTACTCCGATTACAATGGCGATGCGATCGAACCGGTCGGGGTGCGCGCGATGCAGGACGGCGACAAAATGGCAACCGTGCGCTTCGGCGCGGAGGCCGACAATGGCAAGCGTATCACCTGGCGGCTGCGCCAAATCGATGCCGAGACGTGGCGTGTCGTCGACGTGATCGTGGAAGGAAGCAGCGCCGTGCTCACGGCCCGCAACGAGTACGCCGCAATCCTGCAAAGCCACAACGGCAATATCGAAGCGCTGCTTGCTTCGATGCGGAAATAGCGATCCATGTCTCTCCCGCACGAAACCGGCGCCCGATCGAAACCGGAACCATTGGTGCGGCTTGCCGGCGTCAGCCGCAGTTTCGACGGCGGCGCCGTGGTGGCGCTCGAGAACATCGATCTGACGATCGCGTCGGGAGAGTGCCTCGCCATCCTCGGGCCGAGCGGCAGCGGCAAGAGCAGCATCGTCAATATGCTGGCCGGCATCGATACCCCCTCCACCGGCCAGGTCTATTGGAACGAACAGCCGATCGCCTTACGCAGGGACTGGACCCGGCTCCGGGGCGGCGAGATCGGCATTATTTTTCAGGAATTTAACTTGTTGCCGACGCTGACCGCGCTGGAGAACGTCGAGATGGCCCTGCTCGGACACGGCCATTCGCACGTCGAACGGCAGTCCCGCGCGTCGGCCGCGCTTGAGCGGGTTGGGCTTGCCCACCGCCTCCACCACCTGCCGCGGGCGCTCTCCGGCGGCGAACGCCAGCGCGTGGCGATCGCCCGCAGCATCGTCAATGCGCCGAAATTGCTGCTCGCCGACGAGCCGACCGGCAATCTCGACAGCGCCCATGCCGTGCTGGTCGCCGACATGCTCATCGGCCTGCAAGAGAGCACCGGCATGTCACTGGTACTCGTCACCCATGACGAGCGGCTTGCCACCCGCTGTCACCGCACCATCCGCATTCGCGACGGCCGCCTGGTGGTTGCGCCCGCGCAGCCGCCGACGATGACCGCATCCACGCTGGAGCCCGCTCGATGAATCTCGTCGGCCTTGCGGTGCGCAACTTGCGGCGGCGGCCGATCCGAACGGCGCTGTGCATTATCGGCATTGCGCTCGCGGTTGGCAGCGCACTGGCGCTTATCGCGCTCTCCTCGAGCATCAAGACCAGCAGCCAAGAGGGGATGGACGAAACCGGCGACGACCTCGTGGTCACGCAAAAGGGCGCGACCGACATGTTCGGCGGCTTTCTGCCCGATCAGCTCGAGGAGCGCGTCGCCCGCATCGCCAATGTCGCTCGCGCCTCAGGCGAGCTGTTCTTGTTCGCCGCTGGCGAACGCGACCGTCATATCCTCACCTTGGGGTGGCCGGAACAGAGCTACATGTGGAAGAACGTTCCGCTGCGCGAGGGCCGCCTGCCGGCCGCCGGCGAGCGGAACGTGGCGATCCTCGGCGATGCGGTGGCCGAGGGGCTCGGCAAGCGCATCGGGGACGAGGTCGAGATTCTCGACCAGCGGTTCCGCGTCATCGCGATCGCCAAGTACAAATCGATCGTCAACCGCGGCAGCATGATGGTTCCCCTGCGCGACCTGCAGGAAGCCACCTACCGGCCGCGCCAGGTCTCGATGATTCACGTGAGCCTGCGCCGCGGCATTTCGGCCGCCGAGATCGACGCCGTTAAACGGGACATCACCGATATCGGGCGCGTCATCGTCTCGACCACCAGCGAGGCGCTGGGCGGCGACCGAAACCTGGCGGTACTCGATGCGGTGTCGCTGGCGATTTCGATCATCGCCCTCATCATGGGCGTGCTCAACGTGCTCAACTCTTTGCTCATGGCGATCCAAGAACGCACGCGCGAGATCGGCATCGTCGCCGCCATCGGCTGGAGCGATGCCCGCATCATGTCCTCGATCGTTATCGAAGGCTTGCTGATGTGCGCGCTCGGCTGCGTGCTCGGCGTTTGCCTGAGCTTCCTCGCGTCGTTGCTGTTTCCGATTATCCCGGCGATCGGCAACTACATCGAGTTCAAGCCGACGCCCGCGCTCATCGCCATCACCATCGCCGCGACCGTGGCGCTCTGCACCGTCGGCTCGCTCTATCCGGCCTGGCGCGCCGTCCGCCTGGTACCCGCCGAGGCGCTACGCCGCATCTGATCGATTGCGCGCGTTGCCCGGTGCACTACTACTTGATCAATTTCGAGATCACGCCGATAAGCGGACCTTCGTCCGCATCAAAGCTAGCAATCGTCGCCTTCAACATCGCCTCTGGCTTCAGCTTGTCCATATCAAACGGATGACCGGCTTGATCCGCGAGCAAGGCGAGGAAAGACAGTTGTGTACGTCCATTGCCCTCCCGAAATGGATGGATGGCATTGAGCTCCGCCAGAAAATGCGCGGCCTTCTTCGCGAATGCACTCTTACCGAGGCCCTTTAGGTGCTTTTCCTTGGCCAGCCACACAAACAAAACCGACATCTGCTTGTTGATGTTTTCGGGAAAGCAAAACCAGTTGCCGTCCTTCGCGATACGCACTTTCCTAATCTCTCGCGCCCAGTCGCAGACATCCTGGAACAAGTGCCGGTGAATGGCGCGATAGTGCTGGTCGTCTAGGCGGCCTGCCGGCAGCGGTTCGCTTGCCCGTTGTGCTGTGATTTCGGCTTCGAAGTCAGCGAGCTCATCGGGGTCTTGAAGGTCGAGCTTGTTCTTAAGGATCGCCGTTCCTGGGTGGCAGTAAATTGTATCTGCCGCGACCTCGTACATGCCAAGCTTAAGCCTTTGCGATAGGCACGGATAATTGTGCTGCGGCGTTCCTCGGCGGAGGTCCCCCGTCGCTCGAATTCGGCTATCCGGGCGGTCATTCGCTCATTCAGAATAATTCCTTCGACCGCGCTGATCTTCTCAAAGCGCTGTCTCCCGATAACGGGACCTAATTGCCGACCGCGCACAACTTTTAACGGCGCTTTCTTGGCTGAGCGCTTTTTGGACGCACGCTTGCTTGCTGAAGCTCGTTTCTTCATGGAGGAATCATACCACAAGTCAGCATTGACAGCATCCATCAACACCACTGGCGTGGCACTTTGGCGACACGGCGCTAGGGATCGTCACCGGACGGCCGAGATGCGAAGTGGCTGGGGGCGAAGCCTACAGCCGTCCGATGCGCGTGATGGCCAACAGCGATCATTGTTCGACGTTTCCTCCCGCGCGCTTTGATTTACGTGGTGCGGACGGCCGGACTCGAACCGGCACGGGATTTCTCCCAAGGGATTTTAAGTCCCTTGCGTCTACCATTTCGCCACGTCCGCGTAGCACCTCACCCGCCGCTGCGCGGCGGTAGGCCCACGCGGCGGCGTTTCAAACTAGGTCGATAACACGTGACCCCAGGCGGACGCCCAATCTTTGCCGCCGGCATCGGTCATCTTGCCGTCGCCCTCGAAGAATTTATTGGGCACCTGGAAGATCGCGATCATGGTGCCGCCCTGCGGACACCAGGCCACGTGCCGGCTCCCCGCGGGACGCCAGACGAATTCGCCGGGGCCGACGCTGAGCCCGGCATCGGGGCCTTCCTTGTCGACCAGCGAGCCCTCCAGCACGTAAGTCTGTTCGATCAGCACATGCTCGTGATCGGGCAACGTGGCGCCCGGCGCCATCTTGATCAGCACGGTGGCGAGCCCGCTCTTGGCGTCGAACAGCAGCGTCTTGGTTTCGCAGCCGGGAAACCGCATCTTGTCCCACGGCATCTCGCTGGGGCGGACATGGTGCGAGCGCAGGTCGCGCATTGGCGTTGCGTCTTGCGTATTCGGCTTGACGTTCATGGCGCTCCTCCCTGCGGCTTGTTGCCTCGATAGTAGCGAAGTTTTTCTATTTGCGCATGACCTTTTCCGAAATCCGGTACCCACTTTTCGGGGTCATGCGCTAATTGCTCAATTTGATGTTGGCGGCCACCACGATCTTGCCGAATTTCGTGCGCTCGGCATCGACGAAATCCTTGAACTGCGCGGCATTCATCGGCCGCGGCACGATGCCCTGTGGCGCCAGCTTGTCGGCCATCGCCTTGTCGGCGAGCGCCTTGTTGACGATGCCGTTAAGCCGGTCGACGATCTCGGGCGGCGTGCCGGCGGTGCCGAACAGCGCGAACCAGTTGAGCAGCTCGTAATCCTTCAGGCCGGGCGCGCCATCGCTCAAGGGCGCCACGTCCGGCAATTGCGGCATGCGCTCCTTGGAGGTGACGGCGACCGCGCGGATCTTGCCGGCGTCGATCAGCGGCAAGGCGGCCGCGAGGCTCGAGAAGCTCATGGTGACGGTGCCGGTCGCGACGTCCGTTACCGCCGGCGCCGAGCCGCGATAGGGCACGTGCAGCACCTGGATGCCCGCCATGGTGTTCATCAATTCGCCGGCGAGCTGTTGCGGATTGCCGACGCCCGACGAGGAGAACGACAGCTTGCCGGGATTGGCCTTGGCCTGCGCCACCAAGTCCTGGGGGTTCTTGATCGGCGAATCGGCTTTGACCACCACCACGCAGGGCACGATGCCGATCAGCGCGATCGGCACCAGCTCCTTGGCCGGGTCGTAGGCCATCTTGTCCTTGAACAGGAAATGATTGATCGCCACCTCGCCCGAGGCGCACATCAGCAGCGTGTAGCCGTCGGGCGGCGCCTTCGCCACCACGTTGCTGGCGAGCATGGCGCTGGCGCCGGTGCGGTTCTCGATCAGAACCGTCTGGCCGAGCGCGGCCTTCATCGGCTCCTGCAACAGCCGCGCCACCAGATCGACGCCGCCGCCGGCCGCGTAGCCGACCATCATGCGGATGGACTGATTGGCGTATGTCGATTGCGCGGCGGCTTTCCCGGCGCCGGCGGCGAGCAGGGCCGCGCCCGAACTTGCCAGCAGATGGCGTCGCGTCAGCATGAGACCCTCCCCTTTGGATTATATGTCATTGTAGGCCCACTATCCTTGTCCCCGCCATTACCATACCTTGGCGAGGCTGGCACCTGAGAGCGAGCTCGTGCGCATCCTGAATTATCCTCGTTTATTGGCGGTCATCGGACTGTGCGGTCTGGCCAATCCGGCCGGGCTCTCGGTCGAGGTCGGCAATCTCGGGTTCATTTCCGGCGCGCTGGCTCAGCCCGCGCTCACGAAACCACAATCGGATGCGCTCACCGCCTACAACAAGACCGTGCGGGATTTCAGGGCGATCCTGAGCGAGCGGCGCGCGCAGATCAATTCGCATCAGACGCTGCCCGATGTGCCGGGACAGGCGCTCTATCTTGCCCGCGTCGGCATGATGGGTGCCTACAAAGACCTGACCGACGTGCTGCCGTCCAGAATCGGCAGGCCCAATAAATACAAAATTCCTCCGGCCTACTTCGATGCCGACAACGAGCCGCTGATCGACGAGTATAAGAATCTTTTCGCCATCATGCAGGCGCCGCCCGCCGATGCGCAGAAATCCGCGACGCCATTCAAGGACGTTGTCGACCTGGGCACCGTCGTTGCGCGGATCAAGGGTCTCGATGCGGCGCATGCCGAAGTGGCGGGTCGCATCAGTCTCGCCGTCTTCTTCGCCGAGACGGACGGCCAGCAGAACATCGGCAATGCGCGCTCGAATGCCTACAAAGGAAGTTTTCAGACCGGGGTGTCGGAGGATAAAAATGGCCGGAAGAAATGGGCGGCCATCAAGAAATCCGTGGCAGCCCTCGATCCCAAACTGAACGCGCGCGACGACAAGGAAGAAGCGCGGGTCGGCAATTCGGATCAGCGATACAATCACTGGACCGGCGTGAGAAACGGCCTGATGAACGCGCACGCGGACCTTTTCCCGAAAATTCCGGCACTCATGAAAGCCTTGCCGGAACCGATCGATCAAATGAGATTTTTCGAGCTGATCCAGATCATTCCCAGCCCCGCCAAAACCGCGCTCAATTCGGGCAATCTGCTCAATTACCGGATTTCCGAACCGCGAATCATGGGATATTTGCGCAACAACAGCATGTTTGCCTTTGGCAAGACCGACCGGGCGAGAACGTCCGTAACCATGCGCGAAATTCTGGATTCGATGTGGCTGTTTAATGATATGTTCGAGCGGGCGCTGGCCAAATTTGGCGAGATCAAAGCGCAGCCAAAAGGTTGAGCGTCGGGCAGCGGGGGGACAATGTCGATCGTATCGCGACGAACATTTGGCAAGGGTCTGCTGGCGAGCACTTTGCTGCCGGGCCACGCGGCGTTGGGGCAACCCAACGATGCGGCCAGCATCGCCATTATCGATACGCCGCATAATGCGGCAAAAGCCGCGTCGAAGTTGGCGGCCCAGAATGTGAAGGTGGTCGTGCGGTTTTTCGCGCGCAAGCCCCAGCCGCATCTACGCGAAAAGATCATGGCATCCGACGGCAACATGATCGACGGCGTTCGCGAGCCGACCGTTCTGATCAGAAACGACCTTTCGATCGTTTCTCTCTACCAGTATCGCAACAATCTTCCCGAGAAATTCCTCAAGGGACTGGAAGACACCGGTTCGGCAAAGGCGGAAGTCGCCGCCGATGCAAAGGCCGCGCTGGATCAGGCGCGGTTGGTCGGGCAGCCGGAAGGCTCCGCGATCTATTTCGGTGTCGACTTCAATGTGAATCGCGCCGCCGTGGATCCTGTTCTCGAGTATTTTCGTGCCATCGGCCGGACGGTCGGCAGCCGTTATGCCATCGGAGTTTACGGGAACGGGTTCGTCAACCGTGTGCTGCGCGAAGAAAAACTCGTGGCGTACAATTGGCTCAGCACGTCGCGATCGCACACAGAAACCGTCGATTTCTACAACAGCGGACAATGGCATCTTTTCCAGAACCAGGTTGACCGTCGCTGGTTTGGGCCAACCGGCAAATGCTCAACCGGCCTCGATGTCGATACCAACCTGCAGAACCCCAAGGTAGCCAGCATTGGCGCCTGGGGAGCGGGAGAAGTGGACAGAAGCCGCAACCAGAAGATTTTCGATCAACGCCGCTTTGCGATCCGCGCAACGCCGGTCGAGAGCGGCGCAGGCGGCGGCTGCAAATCCGATAACCGCGTGCCGCGCAACGCCAATGTCAGGATTCTCGTGCAGTCCGGCGCCTGGTCCAGCGTAGACATCGACGAAGACGGCAAGGCCGACGGCCAGATAAGGACGTCCGACTTGACATCCAATCTCGCGACGATGCCGCCTTGGGGATCGGCGTCATAAGACGAGCGCAGTGCCGAGTGTAGTTAAGCGAACGCGATGTCCGGCGGCTGGCTTGCCCGCTCGTCCGGCGTAAAGTCGAGGGCCTGCTCGCCGCCAAGCCCCTGTTACCGCCTCCGACGCAACTTCGCGACGCTGCATTGGCACCTGACGAACCAATCGCAGCGGCACCGGCAAGCCCGTCAACTGAAGAAACCATGTCGCAGCGCAATAGGCTCATGGCAAGGCCGCAACCACCATAACTTCAACGAGCATCCCAGGTCGCCAAAAGTCGGTCGTGAGGCAAGCCCGCGCCGGAGGGTTTGCCGGATCGACCCACTCGTTCCAAACAGAATTGTGATCTTCGAACAGACGCATGTCAGCGATCCAGACCTGGGCGCTTAGTAGCTGTGATTTGTCGGTTCCCGCGAGGTTGAGAAGCTCATCGACGCGTCGCAGCACTTGAGCGGTCTGGGTTTTGATATCGCCGACAATCGGGTTGGGGGTGATGCCGGCGAAATAGGCGACGTTGCCGTGAACGACGGCCTGGCTGATGATCGGCTGACCGCGATTCTCGTCTGATATTTGTCTAATTTCGTGGCGTATGATCGACATGATGTCCCCTTTCCGTGGATTGGCCGAAGTCGTTTTGCCGGCCTTTTTGAGGCCGCTTACTCGAATGGAAGCATGACGATCGAGCCCGTTGTCTTGCGTCCCTCGATGAACTTGTGCGCGGCTGCAGCC
>JACQDO010000249.1 GCA_016201085.1 Hyphomicrobiales bacterium
AATTTCGCGGCCGATGTCTGAAAGCCTGCGCTTGGCGCCCTCGAACTTCTCCTCGGCGCGCGCCAGTTCCTCGCGCGCGGCGCTGGCGGCTTCCAGCGCGGCACGCGCGTCGCGGTCGGCTTCCGCCAGCGCGGTCTCGGCCTCCTGCAGGCGATCGGCGCAGGCGCGCCGCTCGGCTTCCGCCGTCTCGACTTCGCTGATCAGCGCGCTGCGCTTCTCGGCGAACAGCTGCGGCGCGTTTTCCAGTTCGGCGCGGTCGCGCTGAGCTTCGGCGATGCGGCTCTCCAGCGTGGCGATCTGGTTGCGCGCGCCGTCCTGCCGTTGCAGCCAGCCGTCCTTGTCGGTGGCCAGCTGCGTGAGCCTGCGGTCGGCGAGTTCGGCCTCGCGCACGATCGCCTGCTGCTCGGCGCGCACCTCGGCAATCCGAGCGCGTTTGCCGGCGATGTCGTCGCGCACGCCGGCCAGCCGCGTTTCCAGATCGGCGGCGGGAGCGAGGCTCCCAAGCGCGCGCTCGGCCTCGGCCTTGGCGGCGGCGGCCTCGTCGCGGCTGGCGGTCAGGCGCGTGCGCGCCTCGGTCAGCGCCGACAGACGCGCGGCGTGGCGATTGGCTTCGCGCTCGGCCGCTTCGTGCTGATCGCGCGCCGCATTGGCGTCGCGCTGACGCTCGCGGGTGTCATTGCGGGTTTGCGCTTCGGCGGCGGCGGCGGCTTGCAAGGCCGCTTCGGCGGCCGCGGCCAGGCCGCGGACGGCTTCGGCCTCGGTCCGCGCGACTTGCAGCTCGGCTTCGATGTCGGCAAGGCGGGCGCGCTCTGCCAGCCTGCGGGCGGCGCCGGTCGGGGCATGCGCGGCGGCGGCAAAGCCGTCCCAGCGCCAGAGATCGCCTTCCGGCGATACCAGCCGCTGCCCGGGGCGCAGCAGCGCGGCGAGCCGGGCGCCGTTGTCGCGGTCGATGACGCCGATCTGATGCAGACGGCGGGCGAGTTCGGCCGGCGCCTGCACATGCGACGACAGCGGCTCGACGCCTTCCGGCAATGTCGGGTCGGCGGCATCGATGGCCGAACCCATCCATCGCATCGGCGCCGACGGATCGACCGGCGCGTCGAGATCGTCGCCGAGCGCGGCGCCGAGCGCCTTCTCGTAACCCTTCTCCACCGAGACGTGGTCCATCACCGGCGGCCACAGGTTCTTGTTTTCGACCGCCAGCACCTTGGACAGCGTCTTGGCCTCGGTCTCCAGCCGCTGCACGCGCCGCTCGGCCTCGGCCAACGGCGCGCGCGAAGCCTCGAGCTGCGCCCGCGCCGCGGCATGCGCGGCTTCCGCCTCTAACGCGGCGGCTTCGGCGGCGGCAATCGCCGCTTGCCCCGCATCGACCGCCGCGGCCAGCGCGGCGAGGTCGGGTCCGGAGGCTTGCTGCAGTGCGCTCAGTTCGCATTCGATTTCGGTGATTTCGGCTGCCAGGCGCGCGGTGCGGTCGCCATGCTCGCGCGCGGCGTGCTCCAACTGATGACGCTGCGCGGCGAGGTCGGCGAGGGTGGCGGTCAGCTCGGCGAAAACGGTCTCGGCCGCCGACAATTCGGCATCGGCCTCGGCGACTTTGGCATCGACGCCGCTGCGGCGGCCGGCGCTTTCGCGCGCCTCGCTGCGGATGGTTTCTTCCTCGGCGGCAAGCCGCGCCAGCGCCGCTTCGGCGTCGGCGGCAAGCTGCTGCTCGCGCTCGCGGTCGGCGGCGAACTGCACCAGCCGGCGGTCGAGTTCGACGACGCGGTCCTTGGCGCGCTGCTCCTCGCGATCGAGATCCTGGCGGGCGACGTTGAGCCGGTGCAGGGCCGCGCCGGCGCGCGCCTCGGCTTCGCGCAGACTGGGCAACTCAGCCGCGACCAGCGCCTGGCGTTTGGAAGCTTCTGCTTCCGCGCCGGTGCGCTCGGCGACTTCGCGCAGGCATAGATCCTTGGTGCGCTCGGCTTCGGTCACCTCGTTGCTCGCGGCGGTCCAGCGCAGATGATAGAGCGTGGCTTCCGCCTTGCGCACTTGCGCCGACACGGTGCGATAGCGGATCGCCTGGCGCGCCTGCTTCTTCAAGGCGTCCATCTGGGTGGCGAGCTGGCCGATCACGTCCTCCAGCCGCAGCAGATTGGCTTCGGCGGCTTTGAGCCGCAGTTCCGCCTCATGGCGGCGCGCATGCAGGCCGGCGACGCCGGCTGCTTCCTCCAGCACGCGGCGGCGCTGTTCCGGCTTGGCCTGGATGATCTCGCCGATGCGGCCCTGGTGTACCAACGCCGGCGAACGCGCGCCGGTGGAGGCGTCGGCGAACACGATCTGCACGTCGCGAGCGCGTACCTCGCGGCCATTGATGCGATAGGCGGAGCCGGCTTCGCGCTCGATGCGGCGCGCGATTTCGATGATGTCCTGGTCGTTGAAGGCGGCCGGCGCCGAGCGCTCGCTATTGTCGATGGAAATCGCCACTTCGGCGTTGTTGCGTGCCGGGCGCGAATTGGAGCCGGAGAAGATCACCTCGTCCATCGAGGAGGCGCGCATGGATTTGTGCGAGGATTCGCCCATCACCCAGCGCAGCGCTTCGACCAGGTTCGACTTGCCGCAGCCGTTCGGTCCGACCACGCCGGTAAGTCCCGGCTCGATCATGAAATCGGTCGGTTCGACAAACGATTTGAAACCGATCAGGCGCAGCCGCGTAAGTTTCATACTTCATGCCTCAAGCGCCAAGCGGGATGAACGCCCGTTGGCACGCTGGGTTTTACATTGGACAGTTGAGCAATCCGGCCAGGGACTTGGCCCCGGCCAGGGTTCGTTTGCCGCATGGGTGGGGAGAATGAATCTTCACGCGCTCTTGAGCAACCCAGTTGCGCAAGCCAGCTCCGGTTTTCCAGACCTTTCGGCGAGTCGGCGGGCAAAATTATGGCGCCGGGGGCTACCGCCGCAGCCCGGCCGGCGCCAAAAAACCCTTATCAGCCCTTGACTTGCGGGTCGATCACCTTGGCCATTTCCTCGATGGAGACGGCCCCCGGCACCATGGTGCCGTTGATGAAGAAAGTAGGTGTCGATTCCACTTTGAATTGCTTCGAGGCCCGTGTGCGCAGGCTTTCGATGCCATCCAGCAGCTTCTGATTCGACAGACAGGCATCGAAAGTCTGCTGCGTGAAACCGGCCTGCTTGGCGATGGCGAACAGCGGCGGCAGTGGCCTTTCCACCGCCCAAGTGCGCTGCTGGTGGAATAGCGTGTCGACCAGGGCAAAATATTTGTTCTTGTCGTTCTCCCCGGTGCAACGCGCCAGCATGAAGGCGGCGGCGGCCAGGCTGTCGAGCGGGAATTCGCGGAAAATATAGCGGACCTTGCCGGTGTCGATATAGCGCTTCTTGAGTTCCGGGAAGGTGGCTTCCTGGAAACGCGCGCAATGTGAGCAAGTCATCGAGGCATATTCAATTACCGTGACCGGCGCCTTGTCGTCGCCCAAGACCATGTCGGGCAACGCATCCGGTTTCATTAGGTCGGACATCGGCACCGTTTGCGCCAGCGCTTGGCTCGAAAACGGCGACAGTGAGGTGGCGCCGAGCAGGGCGGTGGCAAGAGCCGCGACAGCGGTGCTCTGGCAAAATTCACGTCTGGTGATACGCAATTGAGACTCCGTGGACGT
>JACQDO010000250.1 GCA_016201085.1 Hyphomicrobiales bacterium
GCCCGAGATCGGTGGATGCGGGCGGCCCCATGCTTCGAGACGCCGCCTCCGGCGGCTCCTCAGCATGAGGCCGAACAGGGCTTTTCACTTCGTTTTCGGTCACGCGTCGTCCTCACGGTCAAGATCGCGCTTCACTTCCGGCGAGCGCAGCAACTTGTCGATGCGCTCGGCTTCCGCGAACCGCTCGTCGATGCGGAAGCGGATATCGGGCGCGAATTTCAGATTGATGGCGTGGGCGATCTCGGTCCGCAGAAACTTCTTGTTGCGCTCCAAGGCGGCGACCACCGCCTCGGCGTCGCGGCCGGCGAGCGGCATGACGTAGACGGTCGCCAGCCGCAGGTCGGGGCTCATGCGCACTTCCGGCACGGTGATGAGATGGCCCTCGATCACCGGATCGTGCACGTCGCCGCGCGTCAGCAGCTCGGCCATGGCATGGCGCACCAGTTCGCCGACGCGCAACTGGCGCTGCGAGCCGCCGCCGGGGGCGCTGTTGTCGCGGTGTGATTTTTTTCGCGTCATTTCCAATTCCATCCGCCTCATGGTTCGAGACGCGTCGCTGTCGCGACGCTCCTCACCATGAGGCTTGCTCAGTGCGCCTCATCCTGAGGAGGCCGCGTTAGCGGCCGTCTCGAAGGATGAGGGAGCCTTGGTTTCGTAAGATCGGATGAGTGTTCTGCGCAGACCCAAGTATCGGACTTAGAGGCTGCGTTGAATCGTCTCCACCCGGTAGCATTCGATCACGTCGCCGTGCAACTGGCGTTGCGAAAGACCTTTCATAAACGTTTGCCTTTTGGCCGCGCCTTTTTGCCCGGCTTTAGCCCAGCCAACGTAGCCATTCTCTCAAAGGCGCGAACAGAAGCTTCCTCGGCACGTGTATCAACACGCTCATCCAGCGCCTTATTCACGAAATCCAAGAGCACTCTCAGTTGCCCGGCCTGTTCATCAACCTGTCTTTGCAGAGTAGCCACTCGCCGATCAAGTTCTATGTTTTGTTGCTTTAGAGCTTCGACAGATCGTTCCAATCGGAGAATATTCCGAATGAATTCGCCCAGTCTTCGCCACGATAGAGCGTCTTCCTTTTCTTGCTTTGATACAGGCGATTTCAAAATATCGCGTTTATCTTCCTCGGCCATTTCTAAGATGCCTTTTTAGTCAACCGTTTGAGAAGGCGTCTATTTTCGGCCTGCCGACGAGAAATTACGCGCTCTGTTACGGCGATGCTGCGCAGACTTACACGACGCTCGATTACGGTTCCTTCCACAATTTCGGCAGCATGCTGCAAGTGCCGGTGTGCAATTGCTGTCGCGTGATAAATACCCAAAGCTGACTCCGATAAGATTTTCCCTGTCGTATCGTTTGCAGCAGTAAATCGGTCGGGTTTGTTATTCCGCCCCGTAGAATGGGCCCTTGTTCGCTCTGCTTCAATTGCAACGATTTCAAGCAGATACGCCAGCATATCGAGACCAGTGCGTTGGGCTAGTTCAGCGAGATCACGTGATGCTGTGGCAATATAAGGCAAATTGCCGCGATCGGCCATCGAGATACTCGAAGCCGATGTTGTATGAACCACGCCGCCTAATGCCTTAATGTTTTCTACCTTCATGCAACATTCTACAGCGAGCGTTGAATCGTCTCCACCCGGTAGCATTCGATCACGTCGCCGGCCCGCATGTCCTGGTAGCCCTCGAAGGCCATGCCGCATTCCATGCCGGAGGCGACTTCCCTGGCGTCGTCCTTGAAGCGTTTGAGTTGGCTGAGCTTGCCTTCGTGGATCACCACGTTGTCGCGGATCAGCCGCACATTGGCGCCGCGTTCCACGGTACCGTCGGTGACGCGGCAGCCGGCGATGTTGCCGACCTTGGAGACCTTGAAGATTTCCAGGATCTGAGCATTGCCCAGCATGGTCTCGCGCAGCGTCGGCGCCAGCAGGCCGGACATCGCCTTTTTCACGTCGTCGACCAGGTCGTAGATGATGTTGTAGTAGCGGATTTCGATGCCGACCCGCGCCGCCGACTCGCGCGCTTCCTTGTTGGCGCGCACGTTGAAGGCGATGATCGGAACGCCGGAGGCTTCCGCCAGCGTCACGTCGGATTCGGAAATGCCGCCGACGCCGGCATGCAGCACGCGCGCGGCAACCTCGTCGGTGGCCATCTTGTCGAGCGCGCCGATAATCGCTTCCAGCGAGCCCTGCACGTCGGCCTTGATGACCAACGGGAATTCCTTGCGGCCCGAAGTCTTGGCCTGCGCCATCATCTGCTCGAGCGAGCCGCGCATGCCGGTGGCACGCGCCGCGGTCTTCTCGCGTTTCTGGCGGGCGCGGTAATCGGTGACTTCGCGGGCGCGGGCTTCGTTTTCGACCACCGCCAGGCGGTCGCCGGCGTCGGGCGTGCCGGAGAAGCCGAGCACCTCGACCGGCGTCGACGGCCCGGCATTGTCGATCGGATCGCCGGTGTCGGACACCAGCGCGCGCACGCGGCCCCATTCGGCGCCGGCCACCACCAGGTCGCCGACATGCAGCGTGCCGCGCTGGATCAGCACGGTCGCCACCGGGCCGCGGCCGCGGTCGAGCTTGGCCTCGATCACGGTGCCTTCGGCCGGACGGCTCGGATTGGCCTTGAGATCGAGGATTTCGGCCTGCAGGTTGATCATTTCCAGCAGCTTGTCGATGTTGATCTTCTTGGTTGCGGACACTTCCACGTCCACCACGTCGCCGCCCAAGGTTTCGACCTGGATCTCGTGCTGCAGCAGTTCGCTGCGCACGCGTTCGGCCTTGGCGTCCGGCTTGTCGATCTTGTTGATGGCGACGATGATCGGCACCTTGGCCGCCTTGGCATGGTGGATCGCTTCCACCGTCTGCGGCATGACGCCGTCATCGGCGGCCACCACCAGCACGACGATGTCGGTGACTTTGGCACCACGGGCACGCATGGCAGTGAAGGCGGCGTGGCCGGGCGTGTCGATGAACGTGACCTTGCCGCCGGACGGCGCGGTCACCTGATAGGCGCCGATATGCTGGGTGATGCCGCCGGCTTCGCCCGCCACCACGTTGGCCGAACGGATGGTGTCGAGCAGCGAGGTTTTGCCGTGGTCGACATGGCCCATGACGGTGACCACCGGCGCGCGCGGCGCGAGCCCGGCCGGGTCGTCGGCGGCATCGAACAGGCCTTCTTCCACGTCGGCTTCCGCCACGCGGCGCACGCTGTGGCCCGATCTGCAACATCTGACCCTGCTTCATCAGCAGGCGGATCACGTCGACCGCGCGCTCCGACATGCGGTTGGCAAGATCGGAAATCGTGATCGCCTCGGGGATCGTCACCTCGCGCACCAGTTTTTCCTTCGGCTCGTCGGAAGCATGACCCTTGAGCCGCTGGGTGCGGCGGCGGAACGAGGCGACCGAGCGTTCGCGCACTTCGTCGGCGCGCAGCGCGGTGACCAGTGTCAAGCGGCCGCGCTCTTTTGCGGGCGCGCCACGCGGAGCGGCCGGCCGGGCGGCCGCCGGACGCGCGGCGCCGCCACCGGGGCGGCGCGAGGTGCGTGGCGCTTCGTCTTCTTCGACTTCGAGCGTCAGACGAGCGGCCGGTTTCTTGACCTCATCGTCGCCGAGACGTTTCTTGGCGACCTCGCCGGCCTTGCGTTTGGATTCTTCTTCGCGCTTATGGCGCTCGTCTTCCTCGTGCTTGCGCGCTTCGGCGGCTTCCCGCTCGGTCTTCTCGACCACTTCGCGGGAGGCTTTGCGGCGCGCCTCTTCCTCGGCGATCTTGCGCTCTTCCGCTTCGCGCACGCGCGAATCGGCGAGCGCATGCGCGCGCGCGACGCGCTCTTCCTCGGTCAGCGTGCGCAGCACGACGCCGGAGGGCTTGGGCTCGACATGCGGCGCGGCCGCCGGCGCGGTCCGCGGCGCGGCGACTTTAGCCTTCGGTGCCTCGACCGGCGCCGCCTCGGGCTTGGCCTCGGGCGCTCCGCCGACAATACGGCGTTTGACCTTCTCGACCACGACCTGCTTGCTGCGGCCATGGCTGAAGCTCTGGCGCACCACGCCCGTCTCGGTACGCGGCTTCAGCGTCAGCTTGCCAACGCTGAGTTTCTTTTCGCCAGGGTTCTTCGTTTCGCTCATTCCGAACTTTTTCCTCGTGCGCCGTCCGTCGGCGCATGCGCGCTAACTGCATAGGGCGAATTTCCGGTCCGAAAGCGCTCCAAGCGCATGACGCGAGCCAGAAAAGTCGCAGCTCCGGGGCCGGCAAGCAGGGCTGCATGTACCACATTTGGCCGGTTCAATGCCAAATCCAATTGGCCGCCGGTAAACGTGTCGATGACCGCGATTTCGCGCGGTTTTACGTCGTTATTGCGGTGTGAGGCCGCATCCAGCTTGCGCTTTCCCTCGGCCGAGCCATCGCAGGCATGGATCAGTGCCAGGATATCGTCCCGGCCGAGCGCCGCCTCGACCTTGGCGAACCCGCTCGGCACGGCGCCGGCCTTGGCCGCGATCGCCAGCGCATCGAGCGCGGCGCGATGCAACAGCCGCTCGACTTGCGCCGCCAGATCGCCGGCGACCCGCACCTCCCGCTTGAAGCCGCGCGCGAATACGTGGCGCTTGACCGCCTCCTCGATCGCGGTCCGGCTGGCCGTAATCCAGATGCCGCGGCCAGGCAGCTTGCGCTTGACGTCGGCGACCACCTCGCCGGCCGGCCCGAGCACGAAGCGGATCATCTCGGATACCGGCTTGGGCTCGCGGGTCAGCGCGCAGGCGCGCTCGGTCCCGGCGGCGACGCTGATCGCCCCACGGTCGAGTTCGCCGCCTTGCCCGCTGTTGTGCGCCGTTGCCAGCATCGTTGGTGTCGTTGCTCCTTAAGATTGAGGTGCTTCCGCCGGCGCGGCTTCTTCCGGCGCGGGCGGCGGCGCGAGTTCGGCTTCCGTCACCCAGCCGGCCTTCAGGCGCGCCTGCATGATCAGGGCTTCGGCGTCCTCGCGCGAAACATCGAGGCCGTCGAAATAGCCGGGCTCGTGTTTGCTCTCGCCGTCCTTGCGTTCGGTCCAGCCGGTAAGGTCGTCGGTGGCGCAGCCGGCGAGGTCTTCCACCGTCTTCACCCCGTTCTCGCCAAGCGCGACCAGCATCTTGGTGGTGACGCCGGGCACGTCCTTGACCGCGTCCTCGACGCCCAACTCGATACGTTTGGTATCGAGCTCGGCTTCCAGCTTGCCGAGATATTCCTTGGCGCGTTCCTGCAGTTCGCGCGCGGTCTCCTCGTCGAAGCCCTCGATGCCGGCGATCTCCTTCTCGTCCACCAGCGCCAGCTCCTCGATCGAGCCGAAGCCTTCGGAAGCGAGCAGTTGCCCGACCACTTCGTCGAGATTGAGCGCCTCGACGAAAATCTTGGTGCGGTTCTCGAACTCGGCCTGGCGGCGTTCGGATTCTTCCTGTTCCGTCAAAATGTCGATGTCCCAGCCGGTGAGCTGGGAGGCGAGCCGCACGTTCTGCCCGCGCCGGCCGATGGCGAGCGAGAGCTGCGCATCCGGCACCACCACCTCGATGCGCTCCTTGTCTTCGTCGAGCACCACCTTGGCCACTTCCGCCGGCGCCAGCGCGTTCACCACGAAGGTGGCGATGTCCGGCGACCACGGGATGATGTCGATCTTCTCGCCCTGCAATTCGTTCACCACCGCCTGCACGCGCGAGCCGCGCATGCCGACGCAGGCGCCGACCGGATCGACGGATGAATCGCGCGAGATCACCGCGATCTTGGCGCGCGAGCCGGGGTCGCGGGCAACCGCCTTCACTTCGACGATGCCGTCATAGATTTCCGGCACTTCCTGCGCGAACAGCTTGGCGGTGAATTGCGGATGCGTGCGCGAGAGGAAAATCTGCGGCCCACGCGGCTCGCGCCGCACGTCGTAGATATAAGCCCGAATACGATCGCCGTTGCGGAACACCTCGCGCGGCAGCAATTCGTCGCGCCGCACGATCGCCTCGCCGCGGCCGAGATCGACCACCACGTTGCCGTATTCGACGCGCTTGACGACGCCGTTGACGATCTCGCCGATGCGATCCTTGTACTCGGCATATTGCCGGTCGCGCTCGGCTTCGCGCACCTTCTGTACGATCACCTGCTTGGCGGACTGCGCGGCGATGCGGCCATATTCCAGCGGCGGCAGCGGATCGGCGATGGTGTCGCCGACCTGGGCGGCCGGATGGCGCTTGCGCGCGTCCTCGAGCGTGATTTGATTGGACGGGTTCTCGACCGCCTCGACCACCAGCATGTGGCGGGTGAGCCGCAGATCGCCGGTCTTCGGCTCGATCTCGGCATGCACGTCGGTTTCCGCGCCGTAGCGTGAGCGCGCCGCCTTGGCGATGGCGTCCTCCATCGCGGCGATGACGATGCCGCGGTCGATCGATTTTTCGCGCGCGACCGCATCGGCGATTTGCAATAGTTCGAGCCTGTTGGCGCTGACTGCCATAGCTCAGTCTCCTTCTCTTAAATTGCTCATGATCCCTCGGGTCAAGCCCGAGGGCATGCTTTTCCAAAACCGGTTCCCGTCCTTCTGGATCATTCGCGAAGAGCTCTTCCAGCGAGCCGTCGATGTCGTTCATCTTTTCGCGCCGCGCGCAGTTCGCGCTTGGCGGCCTTCTCGCGCCGCAAGGCCTGCGTCACCAGATCGTCGGTGAGCACCAGCTTGGCTTCGCGCATTTGCTCGATCGGAAGCAGAACCTCCGATTCTTCATCTTCGCCGGCGTCGTCGCGGCGCAGACGGACGGTCTCGCCCTCGGTCCCGGCCAGATGGCCGCGGAAACGTTTACGGCCGTCGATCGCGATCTCCATCTCGATCTTGACCAGATCGCCTTCGTGCCGCTCGAAATCGGACTTGCGCACCAGCGGCCGGTCGAGGCCGGGCGAGGAAATCTCCAGCCGGTAAGCCGACTCGATCGGGTCGGCCGCATCGAGCGCCGGCGAAAGCGCGCGCGAGATGATCTCGCAGTCTGCCACCACCATGCCGCCGTCCGGCCGTTCCGCCATGATCTGCACGGTGCAGCCTTCCGAACTCGACACCTTCACCCGCACCAGCCGGTAGCCGAGCGCCTCGATCACCGGTTCGGCGATAGCCGCGACACGCGCCGGCAGCCCCGGCTCGACGATCAGCCGCGGTTCGTTCCGGTTGTGCGCGGCGCTTGATGCCGCGTTTGCGTGTTGCACCTGGCTTTCGGCCATTTTGGTAACAAAAAAGAGCGGGCCCCGGGGGACCCACTCTCAAAACCCGTTCGGTTATGAGGGTGTCTTACGTAACGGGCGAAATATAGCGAATTTCCCGCCTCTTGCAAGGGTAACGGGGGCCTCAGGGCTAACCCTTCCTTCAGAATCTGCCCTTAAATTTGGTTAAGCCATCGTTCAATCGAATTCCA